>CAZSTE010000018.1:0-11560 GCA_964609735.1 uncultured bacterium | reverse complement strand
GGGTTATTGTTAATAAGAAAAAGGTTTCTTCAAGTATAAACGATAGAGACATTTTGTGTCAAGAAAGGGTTTGATAAACACAGCACAAAAAACAGGATATCAATTTTTTTAGGACAAACAACAAAATAGTAATTTTAACAATGTAAGATAAACTTTATAATGTTCAAAATTCAGCGCGCTTTATAAAACCGGGAAAGACGCTTTAACATTTCATAGAAAAAATTATCTGAATAATTTCTAACTTGACAAATTCTTATATGGCGATAAATTTTAAAAATAGGTATAATATATAAATCAGGATGCACAAATAAGAAAATAGATCCTGGCAATCCTTTTTATTAACAAGGAGGATTTATGAAATTGGGTGTGTTTCTTGTTTTGTTTGGAGATAAAAGGTTTGATGAAGCCCTTGAAACAGCAAAAAACCTCGGTCTTGAAGCAGTGGAAATAGGCACAGGAAATTATCCGGGCAACGTCCATTGTAATCCTGATGAGTTGCTTGCTGACGATGCCAGATTGCGGACATTCAAAAACGCCATTGAGAAATCAGGATTAGAGGTTTCGGCGCTATCCTGCCATGGAAATCCTCTGCATCCTGATAAAAAGATTGCTGATGCTCACAGGCATACACAACAACAAACCATCCTGCTTGCAGAAAAACTTGGTATAAAAAAAATTATCACATTTTCCGGCTGTCCTGGTGATAGCGAGAATGCAAAATCTCCAAACTGGATTACCTGCCCATGGCCTGATGATTTTTCTAAAACCCTTGCCTGGCAATGGGAAAACTGTGTTATTCCTTACTGGAAGGAGGCTGTAAAATTTGCATCTCAACACAATGTAAAACAAATATGTCTCGAAATGCATCCTGGCTTTGTTGTTTATAATCCGGAGACATTGTTAAAACTGCGAAACGCAGTGGGAGAAATTATTGGCGCAAATTTTGATCCCAGCCATCTTTTCTGGCAAGGGATTGACCCTATTTGCGCAGTGAGAAAACTTGCTGATGCTATTTATTATGTTCATGCAAAGGATACAAAAATTGATATGATAAATACATCAATCAATGGGGTCCTTGATACAAAGGTATATCTGGACGAGATAAATCGTTCATGGATATTCAGAACCGTGGGATATGGCCATGGCGAAGAATTCTGGAGAAATTTTATAAGCGTCCTGAGACTTGTGGGCTATGATGGAGTAATAAGCATTGAACACGAAGATAGTTTAATGAGCAGTAGCGAGGGGTTAAAAAAAGCCATATCCTTTCTTAAAAATATTCTTATTACTGAACCGAAACCAAAGGCATGGTGGACATAAAAAGAAAAAATAAACCTTCCTGGAAGATTATCCTTGGAGGTTCTGGTGGACAAGGCATTATAACACTAAGCCGGGTTCTTGCATACGCAGGTATTTCAAAACGTCTTAATGTGAGTTTTCTTCCTGTGTATGGGGCTGAAATGAGAGGAGGCTATGTTTATAGCATGCTTTCTTTTTCAACCAAGGAACCTGTTTCTCCTGTGATATCCCAGGTAGATATTGGTGTTTTTATGAACGAGGGCTCGCTTCAGATACTAAAGCAGTATCTTAAAAAAAATGAAGGATGGTTTCTGTGGAATAGTTCTCTCATCAAGCCCGGAAAAGAACTTAGGAATAACGATATAGGGATTCCTGCTTCAGATGTTGCTGAAAAAATCGGCACCGTAAAAATTGCCAATATGGTGATGCTTGGGGGATTGTTGAGGATTCTTGAAAAAACAGGTTTTCCTGCAGAGGAAAAGGATATTAGATACGGGCTTAAAGAAACCATAAAAAGCCCAAAGGATATTCAACTAAATCTTCTAGCAATTTCTGAAGGGAAACGGCTTGTTGATGAGGCCCTTATAAATGGCTGATTGGAAGTCAGAAATAAAAAGGATTGCTCCATTTAAATGGTTGATACCCAAAAATGGCGCAATGAATGTGCCCGCCATTGTGTATATCTCGGATTCTATGCTTTCCAATGCCTTTGAAGATAATGTTCTTCAACAGGTTAAAAATGTCGCCTGTCTTCCTGGAATTGTATCCCATAGTTTGGCAATGCCTGATGTCCATTGGGGTTATGGCGCGCCAATAGGCGGGGTTGCGGCATTTGACCGGCAGAAAGGCATTATTGCGCCCGGGTTTGTTGGTTACGACATTAATTGCGGGGTGCGACTTCTCCGTTCAGACATTGTTGTTTCAGAAATCAATCAAGAAATCCTTGAAAAACTTGTTCAATGTCTGTATGTTGCTATTCCATCAGGCGTGGGTTCAACCGGCAGGCTAACCCTTAAAAACAAAGACCTTAACGATGTTCTTAAATATGGAGTGAGATATGTATTAAAACAGGGTTATGGATGGGATTCAGACATTGAAAAAATAGAAGAAAATGGTTGTATGGATACTGCAAATCCGGATGCTGTCAGTAATAGAGCGAAAGAAAGAGGTTCAGATCAATTAGGCACCCTTGGTTCGGGCAATCATTTTCTTGAGATTCAAAAGATTGTGGAAATTTATGACAGAAAGGCTGCGGAGGTGTTTGGACTTTTTGAAAATCAATTGACAATTATGATACATACAGGCAGTCGTGGCCTCGGGTACCAGGTTTGCGATGATTATCTTGCAAGATTTGGAAAGATAATTTCAAGGTATGGAATTAAACTTCCTGATAGACAGCTTGCCTGTGCTCCAATTGATTCAACGGAAGGAAAGAAATATTTTGAAGCAATGAGCGCTGCAGCAAATTTTGCATGGGCTAATCGACAGATTATTACCTGTTGGATAAGGGAATGTTTTGAAAAAACCTTTCAGATAAGTGCAGAAAAACTTGGTCTTTTTCTTGTTTATGATATCGCACACAATATCGCAAAATATGAAAAGCATATGGTTGAAGGGCAAAGTCAATATCTTTATGTTCATCGCAAGGGAGCGACAAGGGCTTTTCCAGCAGGTCATGACGCAGTTTGTCAGATATATAGGGATATTGGCCAGCCTGTGATAATTCCCGGAACCATGGGAACCGCATCATATGTTCTTATTGGAACCGATAAGGCCATGGAAGAAACATGGGGGTCTACCTGTCATGGCGCAGGAAGAACAATGTCAAGGTCCCAGGCAATTAAAAAAGCCAGAGGCAGAAAAATAGAAAATGAGCTTTCAGAAATTGGCGTGTTTGCAAAAGCCAAAAGTTCAGCTGGCCTGGCTGAAGAAATTCCAGAGGCATATAAGGATGTTGATGAAATTGTGGAGATTGTTGAAGGAGCGGGTCTTTCAAAAAGGGTTGCAAAAATGAAACCCATTGCTGTAATAAAAGGATAAGGATTGAATAAGAAAGGAGAGAGAATGGAAGAAATGCTGCTTTTGCCTATGCCAAGAAAAATAAATATAAAAAAAGCAATATGCATGATGCCTGAAAAACCAATGTTTTTTATATCAGGCATTGACCAAAACATTGATTTTTTTTCTGATTTCATAAAACAAATCACAAAAAAGTATACAGGAAAAATATGGAAGCAAACAGACGCATTGAATAATGCTTTTTTGTCTGTTGTTTGTGAACCTTCTTGTGGTGTGGACGAGCAGGGTTATTGTCTTACAATCTCTGAAAAATTCATAACAATCAAGGGTTCAGAACCTTCTGGCGTATACTATGGTTTATGTACGTTAAACCAGATTCTTATGCAAAAAGGGAAAAATCTTCCAATTCTGGAAATCCAGGATCATCCTGATTTTAAGCGACGGGGAGTAATGATAGACATTTCAAGAAGCAAGGTTCCCAAAATGGAAACACTTTATCATTTGATTGATCTTCTTTCTTCCTGGAAAATCAATGAATTCCAGCTTTATACCGAACATACATTTGCCTATAAGGGACATGAAATTGTTTGGAAAGATAAATCCCCCATTACCTCTGAAGAGATAAAAAGCCTTGATGAATTTTGCAAAAAAAGATTTGTTGACCTTGTTCCAAATCAGAATAGCTTTGGGCATTTTTCCAGATGGTTGCAATATCCTCAATATAAACATCTTGCAGAAGACCCTGATAGGCCTTCCACGCTTTGTCCCATAGACCCGCGTTCTATTGAATTGCTTGATGATTTATACAGCCAGTTTTTACCAAATTTTACAAGCAAATATTTTAATGTTGGATGCGATGAGACATCCCTGGGGAAAAGAAGCGCGGATGCTATTAAGGAAAAGGGCGAAGGCAGGGTTTATCTTGAATTCCTATTGAAGATTTACCAGCTTACAAAAAAATATGGGAAAACAATGCAGTTCTGGGGTGATACTGTCCAGAGACATCCTGAGCTTATACCAGAGTTACCAAAGGATGTTATCGTTCTTGAATGGGGATATGTATCAGAGCATCCTTTTGCTCAGAGATGTAAAAAAATTGAGGAAGCAGGCCTTCCATTTTATGTATGTCCTGGAACATCCTCCTGGAATTCAATCGCAGGAATAACCGAAAACTGCCTTGCAAACCTTATCAATGCGGCTGAAAACGGTTTAAGGACAGGAGCCCTCGGATTTCTTAATACCGACTGGGGCGATTATGGACACTGGCAGTATCTGCCTGTGAGTTATGTGGGTTTTGCTTTTGGCGCGGCTGTATCCTGGTGTTTGCGAAAAAACTTTAATAAGGATATTGAAAAACAGATAGGACTTTTTGCATTTGATGATAAAGATTTCAACACAGGATATCTTGCCTATGAGCTTGGAAGGGTTGCAACAGCGCCAGGGGTTTATACCTCAAATGCATCCCCGCTTTTTATTTCAATCCGGGAGGATTTAGAAACAGTTGATTTTACATCTTTGCTAAGAAATGCAGGTCTTATTAATGCGCAAAATCAGATAAAAAAGGCGATGTCCTATCTTAAAAAGGTTAAGATCAACAGTTCTGAAGGAATTCTTGTAAAGGAGGAATTCAAAAATGCTGCAAGATTGCTTAATCATGCATGTAAAAGAGGATTTTTGATGCTTGAAAGATATGAGACAGAAAAGGCATTTCCAAAAAACGCATTAATGTCTCTTCTTAAGGATGCTGAAGAGATAATAAAAACCCATAAAAAACTCTGGTTGAAAAGAAATAGACCTGGCGGACTTGAAGAAGGCGTGGAACTTCTTGAACAATTTACAATAAACATGTACAAAAGGTATCTTTAATAAAAACCTTAATTTAGATACTGAACTGGCTTAATCCAGGCCTATGGCTTTTCTTAATATCAATATTACATCTGCGATGTCAATACCTCCATCCTCATTCATATCAGCAGAGGAAGGGATTTGTGGATCAAGATTTATCGCCTGTCGTAAACACAATATTACATCTGCAATATCTATTATTCCATCATTATCAGGATCACAAGGGTTGAGTCCCCATAAATGGCATACAATTCAAAATAACTATTTCCTTGTTATTAAAGGAAGATACACAGATACGATTCGTACCACAAATGGCAATTGCGTCACTTATTCCTATCAATTGAACTGGTCCGCCGCTGTAAGCCCTGTTGAATATATCCCCATAGGAATAGTTAATCTGACTATATGGTATGGTGCGTTGTATTATATCCGGATGGCCCTGTGAATAGATATTAATATTTATTGGCAATGTTTGTTCCATATACCCATTGATATCAATGGTATCTTTTATTCCAGGACTTTCTTTGGGTGAGAAAATGGAGGGTTCAATTGAAAAATCAGCTCCCATTAACATACCACATATCATTCCTGAAAGAATTATGAAAACCTTATATTTCATTATGCTCCTTTTTTGGGTAATGCTGGGTAATTATTTAATCCTCAAATGCATAGGATTAGAAAATTTCGCTAATATCTTTTTATTTTATGATAATGACACATCTGTGTTAGGAAAATGATTTTTTTATATGATAGGAAATCCGCAGGTAAAAAGGATTTTCTATGATGTGCTTTTTTAGGATGTGGATTTGATGATGGGTTTAATATAATGAATATATCTTTTTTGTTATATGCTGATTTTTTCGCATTATTTACCATATGTGATTTTGTTAAAAAATAATTTAACAGATTTATATGTGTTTGTCAAAAAATCGTGCCCTTCATATAGGCGCACTATTTTTTAATCGCCGTTCTATAAAGGATAAGGATTGAGGTGTTGTTGATATTCTGGGACAATTAGCCTAAAATCTTATAAACCCTGTCATTGGGATGGACCTTATCATTAACCTTTATGCCAACAATATCTCCGGCTTGTGCCTCGGAAACATTGTTATGCTCAATTTGTATGGAATCAACACCCTGCTTGAAATCAGAGCTATTGCCCTTGATATGAATCGTATCGCCCACCCTTAATTTGTCTGTAAGTTCTATAATTCCCACACCTATATGGCCGTAATAATGCGTAATCCGTCCTATTTCTTTTTCTTCTGCCATATTGCCTCCTTGTTTCAATGCTCAAAATGAGCATCGGAAATGAAGTGGTTAAAAATATTCTAAATTAAAATGAAGACAATGTAAAAAATTTTCAAATAAACACAAAATTGGCAGTTTATTGCATAACCTATTTAACATTGTAAAGATATTTTTTAAAAAAACTTAATATTTTTCCCTGATATTGTGAGGTACCTGTTCCAGAGGTATGAGAACCATAGCTGATAAGAAGCTCTTTTGGTTCTGGCGCTTTTTCAAACAGCCTTTTTGCATGTTCAAAAGGAACAAAATCATCATCTTGAGAATGAATAATCAGAATAGGACATTTAATTCCGGCAATTTTTTTTTCAGGACTATTAGCAGAAAAATCTGTTTTGAATACAATCTTTCCCATACCCCTGGATAATAATCCAAAAACATATTTCAAGGGCCCAAAATTTTTGTAGTAGTGGATAATCATTTCAGGAAAATTGGCAAATGCCGAATCAGTAACAAGTGCTTTTATATTGTTGTTTCCATCAGCAGCAATAATTCCAACCGCGCCTCCAAGTGAATATCCCCAAATACCAATTCTGGCATTTTTTGTTTCCGGGTTTGAATTGAGATACCTTATGGCTGCATAAACATCCAGGTGTTCTTTAAGTCCAAAATAGGTAATCCTGCCTGTGCTTTCGCCATGTGCCCTGAAATCAAAGAGAAAAATAGAAAATTCGGGATATAAAAATTCAACAAGAGGAAGAATATCTGATTTGTTTGCGGGATATCCATGAAGACATATAATTATAGCGGATGCGCGTTTTGAAGGGATGAACCAGCCAGAAAGTATTTTTCCATCGTCTGTTGGAAATTCAACCTTTTTATATGGAAGGCCGAGATCGGATGGGGTAATCAATATTGGCATTCTTGCAGGACTTAATGCGCGATAGCCAAGTATTATCACCAGAACAAAAATGATTATTATGCCATCTATAACCACCTTGAGAATCATTTTTTTCATCAGGACTATTATAAACCTAATTCTGGCGCAGGAATATTTTACATCGAATTAAATATTTACCTTGCACTCCCATAAGAATCCACTTCTTTCAACATTATCTGTTTCAGCGGCATAGATGGTTCTGTCATCTGTTATGGTAATATGGTGAACAATAACACAGGCATCGTTTATTTCCGGGTCATAAACCCTTCCGAGTGTGATAAATTTTTCCTTTTCTCTGTCATATGCAAAAAGATAGGTATTATAATTTTCCCCGCCCCCGCCATAAATAAGTCCATCTTTTCCTATGCAGAGGCCAGCAAGCCGTGTGCCTGGATGCGGCTTTCCAAGATAGCGGGTCTCCACATTTTTTGGGTCAAACTGGATAAGAGCTCCAGATGTGGTTCCAATATAAAGATAACCATCTTTTCCATTCAGCATCCCATCAATTGAACCATTGTCAGTTGTAAACATCTTTGGCAAAGATTTTCTCAGGAATTCAGGTTTATTTGTTTCTGGGCTGTATCTTAAAAGATTTACATTTCCACCTGCGTATGACCATTGTCCCCACAGATTTCCTTCATCATCAACAGCAGGGATATGCGGATGGCAGCCCATCCATTCAAAATTTGTGGACCTGTTTGTTTTGATATCATACCTGAAAAATTTGTTTCCAGGATATGTAAAGCCATAGATAATTTTTCTTTTTTTATCCATTGCAATTGTTTGTATATATTCATGAGGACAAGGAATAGAAAGAATTTTTATCTCATTTGTTTTTGGGTTAAGGGAAAAAACCTTTCCTCCAGGCGCGTCAAGGTATTCAAATGGTTCAAGAAGGCCCGCTGTTGCTCCGTATATCATGCCATCATCATCAATAATAAGAGACCTGTGAATTTTCACATCGTATTTTTCTCCATATTTTTCATAATGGAGGGAGACAAATTTTTTTGTTTCGGGTTCAAATGTCCAGAGAATATCTGTATCAGCCGCTGTTATGCCACAATAAACAAGGCCTGTGTTAGGATTGTATTCAACAGTGGTAAAAGAGATTAAATTATGATAGTAGTCCGGATTTCTTCCCATCGTTTCGAGATAACTGCCTCCTGTTGTTTCTGTCCCCGACGCCCCTGCGCTTGCAACCCCCATTTCTTTTTGCCAATTCTGTATGGGTTTTGCAATATTTTTTAATACATATGCCTTTACCTTGCATGATGCCATTTATTCCTCCGGTGTTGGATTAAAATTTATACAATTTAATCCCAGTATTTTTTATTTGTCAACATCTTCATCAACAGAAAAGAGCATGACAGTTGGAAGGACAGGAGAGTGAAGAACCCCGACTGAAAGTCGGAGCATTCCGTGTAGTAAAGTTCAGCTCGGGCAAAAATCGTTGGTTTATTTTTGTTTTACGAAAGAAAATTTAAAGGCAAGTGGCAAAAAAGAGACGTTTCCTTTTTACAGGAGTTTTGGGACTTTATCCATGTGCGGGATACTGAGTTATTATTTGATGTGGTCATAAGATAAGCCGCCGTATGGTATCCGCAGTCTTTTGGAGTACTATTGGTAAGGACGGGGTCATGGGTTCAAATCCTATTAGCAGCTTACCGAAATGGAGGGAGAAGGAAATGGCGAAGGAGATTAGTAGAGAATGAAAAAACTTATCTACTTTTGTTTTTTTCTAAGTTTTTCAACATGTATGGGAAACACCTTTATAGAAAATATCTATTTTAAAAAAGTTCATCCAGACGATCCAGGAACTATTTATGTTTTTTTAAATAATAAAACAAAAGAAGAAATCAAGATTGATAAGATAATTATAAACGATATTGAAATAGAAGAAGGAGAAATGCCAAAAGAGATTTATTGGTGGACACAAATCCCAAATTCTATTTTACCAAATGAAATTGGAAATGTACTGATAAAACTTAAAAATGGGTTTTTATCTCCTTTTGATTTAAAACTGAAATTAAATAACGGCGAAGTTCTTGTCCAGAAAATAAATAAAGAAATACAACATATAAAAGATTATTTAGTTATTGGAGAACCAATGGATATTGCAAAAACTAATAGTCAAAGTATAAAAGCAGATGCTATATTTTGTGGAGATAAAGGTATAGTAATAATTTTAAGAAATGGTGATTATAAGAGCATATTGGATAAAGTAAAAAACAAATGGGAGACAAAAGTTGAAAATCCGGGTAAAATTAACATTACTGTTGATTTACCATTATTTTTCTCTTATCAAATAGAATCTGTTTGGTCAATTAGTACAGAAGAAGAATTATTTTTCAAAACAAATTTAAGGAAAAGAGAAATTATTATAGAAAAAGATAATTGTAAAATTGCCGAACCAATATTAATAAAATTTAAAGAGGAGACAAAATGAAAAAGATAATGATAGGATTATTTTTTTTCTTATTTCTTTTTTCTTATTTCTCTTTTGCTGATGAATTTAAAGTTACAATTTCAGGATATAACATTTCAATTGATAATGAAAAAGGTCAGGAATTGTGGGAATTTTTAAAACTGTTTCCCTTGAAAGGGGAAAATATTTCTGATGCTGCGAAAGAGGTAGATAAAAATTTTGTTGTTGAGAAAGAATTTGAGTTTTCTTTTAATTGTAAAGATAATGTGTTAACTATAGTTGAACCCGTTCTTGAATGGGGGAAAATCCATCTGGAAATAAATATAATTCCACAACTTATAAACGATGTTATTGTTGAGTTTAACATAGAAGAATATCCAAAAGAATGGGAAGAAAAAATAAAAAATGTAATCGGAGAGAAAAAAATTCCAGACGAAATTATAGAAGAAAATAGGGAAAAAACGAGAAAAGATATTTTAAAAAGGGCAAAAGAAGAGAATTGGGATCAAAAATGGCTTCAAATTGTGTTAGAAGATATGGAAAAGAATTATAATTTATTAAAGAACAAACAGGAACCAAAATCTAAATTGGATGGAGGAAGAGCAAACTTTAAATTAGGAAAGAATGAAATTTTATATAATTATAGAGTTCAAACAATAAGTAAGGAAGGTAAAAATATAGCATTTTCTGACATAAGAACCATTTTGATTGAAAGGAGATAAAATGGATAAAACCCGATTTCTAATAATACTATTTTTATTTTTTTATTCATTACCAAAGGAAATTGTGATGATATAATAAGAGAAGATGAACTTTCTTCAACCACAATTTCTCCCCAGCAAAATGAAATTCAATATGTTGGAAGTGGGTATAAAAATTATGGTTCATATTCTATTATACTTACTAAAATACGAAAAACAAATGGTAGTCTAAAAGTAGAATATACAAGAAGTACCTACATGGATGACGGAAGTAAAAGAGAAATTGGAGGGACGAATACATGGGTATGGGATCCTAATGAAACAGGTGAAAAAAGTGATAGTGGAATACCTTGGTTAAATGTAGAATATTATAGTAATGAAGTAGGTTCTTATACCTGGAGTACGTCTATTTATTGGAGGGGTTGGGAATTTACAGGAACTGGGTGGAGGTATATTGGAGGGATTTCTGCCATTGATACAAATAATTTTACAGTTGCACAACCAGGTGGTTGTTTATAAAATTAAAATATAAAATTCAATAACAACAAAGTAGAATCAAAAAAGAGTTTGTCAACTAATTGTACGAGTTGGGCACATCTGTATCGCAGTATTGCTTTTATGTTATGAAAACCGATGTGGTGAATAGGTTTTGACGTTTAATGCTAAATCAATTAAGGATTTATAAAAAATGTGAAACCTAACACATTTTTCCAGCATCTATATAAATGGAAAAAAGAAAAAGGAGGTGGTAAATATGGCAAAACTGGCACGCTGGGAACCCTTCCGAGAATTGGATGATATAAGAAGTGGGTTTGATAAATTTCTTGACAGATTTAAAACAGATTTTTATGGTGAAAACCTCTGGTCTCCGGCAGTGGATATTACAGATACAGGAGATAGCTTGGTTATAAAGGCAGAGGTGCCTGGTTTTGATAAGAAAAATATCAATATTTCTGTGGCCGGAGATACCATTACTATTTCAGGTAAAACCCAGGAGGAAAAAGAGGAAAAGAAGGCGCAATATCTTTACAGGGAAAGGGTTTCAGGAAGTTTTACCCGTTCGTTTACACTTCCTGTGCCTAT
>CAZSTE010000017.1:0-11570 GCA_964609735.1 uncultured bacterium | reverse complement strand
ATTGATAAATGAAACAGCTTTATTGATAGCATTTCTCACAGGCGTATATTTTACACCATTAATTTTTGGATTCGTTATCAATGCACCAAGCCAGTGAAACTTATGGAGAAAATGGGGCCCAGAAACACCAGGGAAAATATATTTATATCCCCCCGAAAATCCAACAACCTCATGTGGAAAAACAGGGCCTGCAAGTATGATATGGTCATAATCCATAATTCTGCGGTTTATTGTTACTGGAATATCTTCACTCAAAAGACCGCCAGAAATCTCAGAAATCTGATCAGATGTAATGGTTCCTATGTTGACTATTTCTTTGTTATCGTCCCAACGATGCTGGTATATGTTTACACCAGGATATTTACCTAAAATTTCATCATGTGTCATATCAAGCATTTTTTCCAGCGAGGCATTTCCCATTAAAGGATGCGTGCCAAGGGCAATCATAAAATCAAGTTTTTTTGTGGAAGGATAAATGGCCGCAATAATTGTTTTAAATAAAAGCCCTGTTGGGCCTGAACGGGTACTATCAGGAATAATCACAAGAACCTTTTTATTGTTAATATTCTCTGATAAAAGAGATCCTTCCAGAAAACCAATAAATTTTTTTTCAGGAATCGGCTTATAATTATTTACACAACTTCTCATTTTTACACATCCCAATAATGATGATATTGGTGACAAAAATTATTTCGTTATTTCTTTTTCCGGCCTTCCCGGCAGTAGCCATTCGGTATGAAATTCCCTAATACGGCCCTCAATGTCACGCATTAATTCTGAATCGTCTGGATTGATTTTAAAATATCCATGGGCTCCAAAATAATCCCGTTGTAAGGCAGAAACCTGCGCAGAGGGCATCACGGGAGAAATAATCTGAAGAATATAATCAAAAGCGCTTGACATTGCTAACACTGGAACACCAGATTGATGGGCAATATCAATAAATTTCGCAAGTTTCCCAATATTGGAGGATACAAAATTTGCAAATTTCGGCGCAGCTAAAAGATTAGGAAGATTTTGGTCTGCTTCATAGGCGCGTGCAATTTCATCAAGGAATTGAGCTCGTATAATACAACCAGCTCTCCATATCTTCGCTATCTTCGCTATGTTTAAATTAAAATTGTATGATGCCGATGCAGCAGTAAGCAATGCGATGCCCTGCGCGTATGAAGAGATTTTTGCTATATAAAGCGCGTCATGGGCAATTTTTATCATTTCTTCCGTATTATTATTAAATCTATTAAATATCAGGGGAAGTTTTTTTGACATTGCAAGACGCAATTCCTTATCCTGCGACATTTCTCTTGAAAAAACAGCGGCCGCTATTGTAGGAATTGGAACAAGTAATTCAAGAGCGCTTTGAACTGTCCATGTACCCGTTCCTTTCATCCTTGTTATATCCGCAACCCTGTCAACAAGAAATTCATCAAAATTCTGATGTTTTTGTTTCATGCTATCAGCTGTAATTTCTATGAGATACGAACACAGAATATCATCCTTTTTGTTCCAGCATGCCATAATATCTGCAATTTTGTCTGCTTTCATTCCTATATTTTTAAAAAACCATACAATTTCTCCAATTAGTTGCATATCCGCGTATTCAATGCCATTATGTATTGTTTTAACAAAGTGTCCCGCGCCGTCTGGACCGATATAATCAACACAAGCCTGGCCGTCGTATGCCTTCGCAGAAATATCTCTAAAAATTTTTTCTACCAGTTTATATGCCTCTTTCTGTCCACCTGGCATTATTGCCGGGCCTTTAAGGGCGCCTTCTTCTCCTCCTGAAACACCGGTTCCAATAAACAATATTCCTTTTTCAGCAAGACTTTTATTTCTTCTTATGGTATCCTTGAAAAAAGAATTTCCTCCATCTATAATAAGGTCTCCAGGTTGCAAAAAAGGCAAAAGTGATTCAATAAAAGAATCCACAGGCGCGCCTTCTTTCACCATAAGCATAATCTTTTTAGGTGTTTCAAGTGCATTAACAAAATCTTTAATTTCGTAAGTGGGAATGATGTTTTTCCCTTTTCCGGGACCTTCTACGAAGGCTTTTGTTTTTTCGGCTGTTCTGTTATAAACTGCAACAATATATCCTTTGTTTTCTATATTAAGGGCTAAACTTCTTCCCATAACCTCCATTCCTATAATTCCAATATCAGCCTTTTTCATTTTTTCTCCTTGTTGAATAAGTATTAACAATCCTATATAATTCAATCAAACGCCGGAATACGCATTAAATCCACCATCAATCGGAATCACAATTCCTGTAATAAATACAGATGCTTTTGATGCAAGCCAGATGCATGTTCCAATTAAATCTTCCGGATTTCCAAATCTTCCCATAGGCGTATGCTTAATAATGGTTTGTCCCCTTAATGTAAGATTATTATTTTCATCCGTTAAAAGATAACGGTTTTGTTGCGTGAGAAAAAACCCCGGCGCTATCGCGTTTACCCGTAACAGTTTGTTATATTCCATCGCAAAATGAGTGGCAAGCCATTGGGTAAAATTACTCACGGCGGCTTTTGCTGCGGAATACCCTGGAATTCTTGTAAGGGGTCTGAATGCATTCATTGATGAGATATTGATGATTGAACCGCCCTCGGGATTTTTTACCATTTCCTTTCCAAAAACCTGAGCAGGCAATATCGCTCCTCCAAAAAGGTTAAGAACAACAACCTTTTCCAGGGCTTCAAGGGGCAGGTCAAAAAAACTTAATTCAGAAGAAGTGGTTGCTTCTTGGAGATTGCCTCCTGCGCAGTTAACAAGAATGTCAATATGTTTGTATTTATTAAGAATTTCATTCGCGCACTCAATAATTTTGTCTTTTTTTAAAACATCTATATAAAATCCATCAGCTGAAAATCCTTCAGACACAAGATGGTCTGCAGATTCCTTAAAATTTTTAATGTCAGCCACAGCCACCCGTGCACCTGCTGCGGCAAGCCCACGGGATATGCTGGTTCCTAAAACACCTGCTGCGCCGGTAACCACAGCGTTCATTCCTTCAAGATTAAAAAGTTTATTATATATTTTCTGCATTTTTCCTCCTTATTCATATTGAAGATAGTCGGGATGCGTACAACGTTGAAATTCTCTTTTTTCTCCCGCAAGAGCCCAAAAATAATAAAGTTTATGTTCAGGAATAAGTCCAACAGGATGATATCCTGAAGGTATGGTTATCAGGTCATTTGTGAGGATAGGAAATGTTGTGTCCTGATTGTCATCATAAATACGAATTACACCAAATCCTGTTTTTTCTGGTTGACACTTACAAAAATACAACTCTTCCTGTTTGCTTTCCCACGGCATATTATCCCGATCATGTTTATGGGGTGGAAAGCAAGACCAATTTCCAACATTGTGAATTGTTTCCCCCGCAATAATTTTTGAAGCAGGAAATTCCTGAGGTAATATGTCAACCACAGACCTTTGATAATTTGATTTGCCGGATTTTGTTTTTTTAACAAGGTTTGGGGGAATAAAAACAGGCATAAAATTTCCTTCTGCAAAGGTAGAAACAGCAATTACTTCGGTTTTAGAAGTTAATTCAATGGTGTAATATGTTTTTGGTGAGATATAAAAAGACACAGGATCTTCTTCGAAAGCATTTTTTCTTGTGCCTGTTTCAGACAAACCGCTGCTTGTGTATATTGTTATCCTTCCAGAAATAAGAACCCAAAGCCATTCTTCATTTTCCGTAAATTCCTCAATAATTCTTTTTTTATTGGCATAGCAATAGCTGAATGAAAGAAATTTAAGGTCGGAATTTTCTGGAGATACAATCTTTTTTTGAAACCCATTTTTTTTCGTTATGTTGAATCTTAAAGCCATAAACACCTCTGATTATATACTGGGATTTATTCAAAATGAGATTATTCTCAACAAAAAAATTATATCAGTTTTTGCTAAAAAATCAATTGTCTTTGGATTATGTTCTCAGCGCCAAAAAGCAAAAACAAATCTTTATGTTTAAACCTATCAAGGCCGATAATAATATCTATAAAATTCCCTTTTCTGGAAACGATATTCCAATTGTCTGGAATATTCGGCACCATCATATTATTTGATATTTTCACAGTATAACAGGCTTTTTTTATCTCTGGCGGAGATTTTTCGTCGGCAGTTAAATATCTACACTCAACAACACCTAATCCTTCAGGCAAACACTGGTTCAACATTTCTTTTATCTGTAAACAAGGAATATCTGAATTTCCAAGATGGAAATCAATTACTTCGTTTATTCCCATAATTCCAACAGCAATAGACGGTCCCATACTTAATTTGGGCCTACCGCTATATCCATGAGAAAAAATCAAAGGAATATCCAATCTTCTAATAGCCCGTTCAAATATTTTGCCAAGATAATTTGTTGAAATAAAAATTCCATTTCCTTCCTTTTTATAGATTATTCGTAATATAACCATTGTTATTTTTTTAGATAAAGCTCTTCAATATTATGGAAAAGACCCCCATAAACGGTTGGTTTAATATTTTCAAATTTATTCCTTACAGCATAAAGCACAGCGGATGTCGCTGTAAAAATCATCACCTGATTTTCAGTTATTATTTCCTGCCATCTATCATACAGTGCCTTTCTTTTTTTTTGGTTAAGTTGCTTTGCTGCTTCTTCAAAGATTTCATCAATCTCTTTTTCCCACATATATATAGAACGTGGAGACCCAAGATTCCATAGGTGCAAATGCCCATTTGTTGTCCACACATTTTTCCCAAAATGCGGGTCGATTCCGCCTGTTAATCCAATAATAACGGCTTCCCAATCTTTTGTGGCGTTTATTCGTGTAACCAGTGAATTAAAATCAACAGGTAAAAAATTAACCCTCATACCAAGTTTTTCAAGGTCGGTTCTTATTAGATTTGCCTGTTCAATCCTTTCAGAATTGTTGCTATTTGTGATAAGAGAAAATGAAATCTGATTTCCCCTGGAATCGTAGAGTAATCCATCTTTTGTATAAAAACCCGCATTAAAAAGATATTTTCTGGCTTTATCAAGATTATATTCAAATTTGTTAATTTTCGGATTATAGAATTCCGGCACAGATTCATTAACAGGTCCGTATAAAGGATATCCCAGTCCGGCGAAAACATTATCTACAATTGTTTTTCTATCAATGGCGCAGGCCACGGCTTTTCTAAAATTCACATTTCTGAACCATGCTTTTTTATAATCCGGAATATTACTATCAAGGTTTTGATTAAAAACAAGAAACTCTGAATCAAGGGATGGCCCAACATTAAAAAATTTTATTTCTGAAGTTGCCTGTTTTTTTAACAATAAATAATCCTGAGGCCTTAAAGAAATCATATCAATTTCACCCTTTTTAAATTTCAAAAGCGCAAGGTTTTGGTCGGCTATAATAAGAATAATTATTCTATCAAGATATGGCAGATGATTTTTATTTAAATCCTGTTTCCAGTAATATCTGTTTTTTTTCAGGATTAGCCATTCTCCGGGCCTAAAATCTTCAAGCATAAAAGGGCCGGTTCCAACAATATCCTCTGGTTTAGAATTAAGTCCCATGGCAAAAGGAAAGTTTTTTTCATCAACAACGTTTTTATATTTATGTTCAGGCAAAATTTCCTGAGCCATTAAATATAAAAATGGCCCAAAGCTATCCGGTAGTACAAACCGCACAGTAAATTTATCAATAATCTCTACCCTTATTTGTTTATTGCATATTGTAAAAATGTCCCTGCTGCTTGTTGGAATATCTGGATTGAAAATCAATCGGTCAAAGGTAAACTTAACATCATAAGCCGTAAATGGAACGCCGTCATTCCAGAAAATATCCTGCTTTAAGTAAAAAGTCCATTTTTTTCCGGTGGAATCAGTCTTCCATGATTTCGCAAGATTGGGTTTTACCTTTTGGGTAATTGCATCCACGGTTGTTAAACCTTCAAAGATAAAACCTGTTATAAATGTGGTGCTTGTTTCTTTAGCAATAATGGGATTAAAAGATTTGGGCACGGAAGACGAAGAAATTATCAGTGTTCCGCCATATTTGTTTTCAGAGGATGATATAATCCCCGGACACAAAAACAATAAAAACAATAAAGCACTAATTATTTTGTGCCGGCGGCACATTTTGCGGTATCGTTGGTATTTGAGGTTGAGATTGTTGCTCTAATGGTATCTGTTGCGGAGCAAATGGTTTTTCAAGTTCTTTTTGAATCACAGAACCGCCTTTATACCTAAAAGAAAAGCTTGTCAGAATTATACAGTTAATCATAAAAACAATAGCAAGTACGGTTGTAATTCTATTCATAATGGCAGGGGTTTCAGCACCAAACACAGTTTCCATTCCGCCACCGCCAAAAACATTTGCCATTGAAGAACCCTTACCACTTTGAAGGAGAACTGCCGCTATTAAAAGAACAGATACAATTAGGTGCAATACAATAAGAAAGGTCATCATATATAAACCTCACAGTAAAAATTATTTTTCCACAAAATTTATTATTCTTGAAAAAGAATCAACCTTTAAACTGGCTCCACCAACAAGCGCTCCATCAATATCCGGTTCATTCATCAAATCATCGATATTTTCTGGCTTTACACTTCCGCCGTAGAGAATACGGACAAAAACAGCATTATCTCCATAATGCTGTTCAAGATATTTTCTTATAAATAAATGAACACTTTGAGCCTGTTGAGGACTTGCGTTTTTCCCTGTTCCAATTGCCCATATGGGTTCATATGCTATGATGATTTTTTTTATTAAGTCCTTTGAAAGAAATTTCAATCCTTTTGTCAGTTGTCTTTCTATAATAGAAAAGGTCTCGCCTGCTTCATTTTCTTTTAATGTTTCACCAACACATAAGATTGGCGTCATTTCATATCCAATTACCGCTGACACCTTCGCGGCGACAAAATCATCCGTTTCATTAAAAATCTGTCTTCTTTCTGAGTGGCCGCATATTACAAATAACGCGCCGGCGTCCTTTACCATCAACGGCGATACCTCTCCTGTGTAAGCGCCTTCTTTTGCCGGATATATATTCTGAGCACCAACCGATATCCCTGTGTTTGTAAGAATTCTGCTAACAGCCGATATTGCGGGAAATGGTACACAAACAACAATATCCCTTTCTGGCTTTATGGGTATCTGCTTCAATTCCAGAGCAAAACATTCTGCCTCTGAAGGCGTTTTATACATTTTCCAATTTCCTGCGATTAATGGTTTTTTCATAGGAGTATTCATTTTTTAAGAATATCAATGCCTGGCAATCCTTTACCTTCAAGAAATTCCAGGGACGCCCCGCCACCTGTGCAGATGTGCGAAATCTTATCCGCAACATTGGCTTTATTCACTGCCGCGATAGAATCGCCTCCGCCGACAACAGAAAAAGCATTGCTGGCGGCAATCGTTTTTGCTATTTCAATGGTTCCTTTTGCGAAGGGTTCTATTTCAAAAATTCCCATGGGTCCATTCCAGAATATTGTTTTCGCGCGTTTTATACAATCACAATATTCCTCAATGGCTTGAGGTCCAATATCAACGCCAATCCATCCAATAGGAACCGTTCCTCGCTCTGTAGTAAAAAAATGCGCATCTTCGGAAATTCTGTCTGCAACAACATGGTCAAGAGGGGTGTGAAATTCCAAATGTCTTTTTCTTAACTCCTTATAAATTTCTTTCGCAAGCGGAATAGCATCAAGTTCAACCTTTGAATTTCCTGTTTCCCAATTGTTTGATTTAATAAATGTATATGCCATTACCCCGCCGGTAATAATGGTATCCACCCTATCAAGAAGGTTTTTTACCATTTTTATTTTATCGCTCACCTTGGCTCCACCAATGATAAGCAAAAATGGTCTTTCCGGATTTTCAAGCAGTCTGCTTAATGCCTTAACCTCTTTTTCAATAAGAAAACCTGCGGCTTTGTCATGAAGAAAATTGGTGATGCCAACAATTGAAGCATGCGCTCTGTGAGATGTTCCAAATGCGTCATTTACATAACATTCTGCAAGTTCTGCAAGACCCTTTGCAAATTTTTCATCATTTTCTTCTTCTTCAGCGTGGAATCTTAAATTTTCAAGTAAAATGACATCGCCAGGTTTTGCAGCATCAACAATTTTTTTTGTTTCCGATCCCACACAATCAGGTGCCAATTTCACTTCTTTTTTAATCAGTTCTGAAAGTTTTTTGGCAGCGGGGGCTAAACTCATTGCGGGATTTGGTTTTCCTTGGGGCCTTCCCAGATGCGAAGCAAGAATAACGACAGCGTTTTGAGCAAGCAAAAAATTGATTGTTTCAAGAGAAGCCCTGATTCTTGTATCATCTGTAATATTAAGGTTTTTATCAAGAGGTACATTGAAATCAACACGGACAAACACCCGTTTTCCTGAATAATTTTTATCCCTTACTGTTATCAGTTCCATATGTTCCTCCGGATAATTTATCCTTTTTGACTTATCATTTTTAATAGGTCAACAACCCTGCAGCTGTATCCCCATTCATTGTCATACCACCCAAAAACCTTTACAAGGTCGTCAATAATATATGTTGAACCTGCATCAAAAATACAGGAATGGGTATTTTTCAGAAAATCTCGTGAAACAAGCGGTTCCTCGCAATATTCAAGGATTTCTTTCATAGCGCCTTCCGCCGCATCTTTAAATGCATGGTTAATTGTTTGGACATCTGCCTTTTTTTCTGTCTGTGCAACAAAATCCACTATTGAAACTGTTGGTGTGGGAACCCTGATGGAAAGACCATTTAATTTGCCATTTAATTTTGGTATCACCTTTCCAATGGCTTTTGCGGCGCCTGTTGTGGTTGGAATCATTGAAACCGCGCCTGCTCTGGCTCTGCGCAAATCCTTATGAGGAAGATCAAGAATCCTTTGATCATTGGTATAGGAATGTATGGTTGTCATCAATCCGCGGATAACCCCAAAATTGGCATCCAGAACCTTTACCATTGGAGCAAGACAATTTGTTGTGCACGATGCATTTGAAATAATATTATGTTTTGTAGAATCATACATATCATCATTAACACCCATGACAATCATCACATCCTCGCCTTTTGCAGGTGCTGTGATGATAACCTTTTTTGCACCTGCGTCAAGGTGCATCTTCGCCTTTTCAGCATCGGTGAATAATCCTGTTGATTCAACAACAACATCAATACCAAGGGTTTTCCACGGCAGATTTTTAGGATCTTTTTCAATCAAAACCTGATAAGATTTGCCATTAATCAAAATTTCCTTTTCTTTTGCTTCCACTGATCCCTGAAAAATTCCATAATTTGAATCATACTTAAAAAGATGGGCGTTTGTTTTTACATCCGTAATATCATTAAACGCCACAATCTCAAAATCCTTAACATTTTGTTCAATCGCCGCCTTAAGTACCAATCGGCCTATTCTTCCAAAGCCATTAATAGCAACACGCATAAATCCTCCTTTCCGATGTTTTGAAAATTTGAAAAATTATAAAATTTTGATTTTAATTATACATCTTATACCCATCCCTGTCAAAAATCAATCCTGCCGTTTATTAGCAATAAATCTTTCCTTATATTTGAATATTTGACAATTTTTTTTAAATTTGTATTATTTGTATTATGTGATAAATTTGTATTATTTGATTTGTATAATAAAGAAATTAAATAACCATAAACCATACACAGGAGCATAAAATGGGGAAAAACCTTAAAAGGATTCTTGATGAATTTAAATCGCCGGGAAGCAGTTATCGGGGCGCTCCTTTCTGGGCCTGGAATGGAAAATTAGAACCTCAAGAACTACGAAGGCAGGTAAGGCTTATGCATGAAATGGGGCTTGGCGGTTTTTTTATGCATTCCCGCGTGGGGCTTGACACTGAATATCTTTCAAAAGAATGGTTTGATTGCATAAACGCCTGTGCAGATGAAGCAGAAAAACATAATATGCTTGCGTATCTTTATGACGAAGACAGATGGCCTTCTGGATTTGCCGGAGGTCTTGTTACAAAAAATCCAGAATACAGAATTAGATATCTGTGTTTAAAAATACTGAAAAATACTGCTAAACTTCAATGGAAGAAAAATGTTATTGCTGTTTTTGCGGCTGAATTTGAAGGAACATTTTTAAAATATTATACCAGAATTAAAAAGGGTAAAAGGATACAAACAACCAAGACAGCAAGAATTCTTGTTTTTTCTGTGGAAATGGGAGAACCAAGCAACTGGTATAATGGTTATACATACCTTGATACAATGAATCATAAGGCGGTAAGAGAATTCATTCGTATAACCCACGACCAATACAAAAGGTATAACGGAAAATATTTTGGCAAGGTTATTCCTGGAATTTTTACAGATGAACCTAACTATGGCTCACAATTTTTTCATTATGTATGGCCGCCCCAGCCAGAAGGAAATATCGCAGTAAGTTGGACAGATAAACTTCCAGATGTTTTCAAAAAAAGATACGGCTATGACATATTAAACCATCTGCCTGAAATTTATTTTGATGTTGAGGGCGGGGAAATATCAAAGCCAAGATATCATTATATGGATTGTATCACATATCTTTTTACTGATGCATTTGCAAAACAGATTGGCGATTGGTGCGAAAAAAACCACATTCTTTTTACAGGACATGTGCTTGCAGAGGATAATTTACGCACCCAAACAAATGTGGTAGGTAATGCAATGAGATTTTACCAATACATGCAGGCGCCGGGAATGGACCTTTTAACAGAGCACTGGAGAATTTTCAACACCGCAAAGCAGGTTAGTTCTGTTGCAAGACAATTTGGAAGAAAATGGAGATTAACAGAAACATATGGCTGCACAGGTTGGGATTTTCCATTTTCAGGACATAAGGCGCTTGGCGATTGGCAGACAGCCCTTGGAATTAACCTGAGATGTCAACATCTTTCCTGGTATACAATGCTTGGCGAAGCCAAAAGGGATTACCCCGCAAGCATATTCTACCAATCTCCCTGGTGGCAAACATATAAAAAGGTTGAGGATTATTTTGCAAGGATTTATTCAGTAATGACAGAAGGAATAGAGGTAAGAGACCTTCTTGTTATCCATCCTATTGAAAGTATGTGGACAATATTCAAAATGCCCTCATGGGATGCAGAAAAAAATATATGGGAACGACCTAAACAATGTGAAAAATACGATGAAATGTTTACCACCCTCTGCGATTATCTTCTTTCTTCTCATATTGATTTTGATTATGGAGACGAGGATATTCTTGCAAAATGGACAACAATCAAAAAGAAAGACGGCAGTGTGGTTTTAAGGGTTAACAAAGCAGAATATAAGGCAGTTCTTGTGCCTCCTCTTTATACAATAAGAAGCTCAACGATAGAAATATTGAAAAGATTTAAGGATGCCGGTGGAAGAGTTGTGTTTGTGGAAAAAACTCCCGGCTATATGGATGCGGAAACCAAAGTAAATCTATCAGATAAGTTTCATATTGCAGCCAATCTACAAACCGCTGTGAAAGAGATTGAACCCGTGACCAGAAGGGTATCAATCGTGGATGAGAATAACAATCAAATTCAACAGATTCTAAATCTTTTGCGGGAGGATGATAAC
>CAZSTE010000016.1:8929-12142 GCA_964609735.1 uncultured bacterium | reverse complement strand
CATGTATCTATACGTTTTTTTGTCTCTTTTAATAATCCAAGAAGTTCTGTTTGTATCCAGTTTGCAACCTGTTTTGGCTTTGGATAATAAAAAATGGCTTGTTCAAAATAATCAGCAATTGATTTTTCAGAACTTAATATAGCAGAGTCGTATTTCGACAGATTATACTGCTGTTCAAATCTTTTTTCTCTTAATTGCGGCAATTCTCCCATTTCGGATTTTATCCTGTCTATGATATTATTTTCTATTCTGAATGGCAATAAATCCGGTTCCGGGAAATATCTATAATCATGCGCTTCTTCTTTTGTTCTCATTGACTCGGTAATCTGCAGTGTTTCATTCCAGAGGCGGGTTTCCTGAATAATTGTTTTCTCATTCTGAAACAGGCTTATCAGTCGTTTTTGTTCATATGCAAGAGCGCGTCTCACAGAACGAAAGGAATTCATATTTTTTACCTCAACCTTTGTTCCAAGTTTTGTATCTGATTTTAACTTCACAGAAATGTTCGCATCACAGCGAAGAGAACCCTCTTCCATATTGCAGTCGCTAACCCCGATATATGAAATAAGCCGTTTCAGTTCCTGGAGAAACTGTTCAGCCTCAGAAGGTTCTGTAATCTCCGGCTTTGTCACAATCTCCATTAAAGGAATGCCCGATCTATTAAAATCGATACCTGACCAGGCATGTGTTTTCTCATCATGTATAAGTTTGCCCGTGTCCTCTTCCATATGGACCCGAAATATTCCTATATTTTTATTATTAATACAAAGATGCCCATCAACAGCGATTGGATCCATATATTGGGATATCTGAAAATTTTTTGGCAGATCTGGATAAAAATACGATTTCCTCACAAAAATACATTCTTTATTTATTTTGCAGTTAAGCGCAAGTGCTGTAAATAAACCCAATTCTATCGCTTTTTCATTTACAACAGGAAGTGCTCCAGGCAAACCTAAACAAATGGGACACACCTGAGTATTTGGCGGTTCACCAAATCGTGTTGAACACCAGCAAAACATTTTGGACTCGGTTAACAGTTCAACATGGACCTCAAGTCCAATAATCGTTTGAAATTCTTTCATATTAGATGTGGAAGAAATGTACAAGGAGTTATCTGAAATCTTTATATTTCAACCAGAATGCCAAAAACATATTTATTCAAAAACGTTAATTTCCCCTATCTTCCAATCCCAGAATATCATTAGCAAAAAAACTTCTTGCACATATAAGATGTTGTTGATAATAACTATCATCTAAATTTGCAACAACAACCTTTCCATCCCCTTTGCTTGCATGAATAAATTTATTGTCCCCTATATAAATACCCACATGATTAATACGCCCTTTAACCCCAAAAAAAAGTAGGTCTCCGGGTTTTATTGCGCTAATGGGCACCATTTCACCTTTTTGTGCCTGCTCTCTTGATGTTCTCGGAATAACGATACCGGCATCCTCAAAAGATTTTTTAACCAGCCCCGAGCAATCAATTCCTTTTTTGGACATTCCTCCATATCGATAAGGCGTATTTATAAAACTCATCGCGTTTTCTATAATTTTAAGTGCGAAAACCTGCGAAGGATTGTAAATATGGCTTTGGGTAGAGATGGATGTTTCAGAATTAATTCCATCGCTATTTTTTGCAACCTCGGGAATTACCAGGGTCTGTCCCATTCTTACCCTTCCATCAGAAAGAAGATTTGACTCTGTCAGACTTGAAACACTGATTCCAAATTTGGCAGCGATTGAATCAAGGGTATCCCCAAATTTTACAGTGTAATAAACCTTTGGTGTTACAGGCGCTATCGGCGTTGGCTCTACAAAGGGCTGAGGAACATCCTTCACAATTCTGGCAACAATAATTGTCTGACCGGGGTATATTTTGCTTGATTTAAGATTATTAAGTTGCTTAATTCTTGCAACAGTAGTCCCATATTTATTTGCAATTCTATTCAGGTTATCACCTTTTTTTATCGTATGATACCTGTTGATATAGATTTGCCTCGCTGCTTCCGGTGCTTCTGCCACCTGCTGAGGCTGATCCGACATTTGCCGGGTTTCAGCTGCTATTAATGTATCATTATTAATTCTTAAAACAAGCCTTTGTCCAATTGCAAGTTTTGAACCGTTAAGATTATTAATTGTTTTTAGTTCATTTATTGATATACCTGTTTTGCGGCTGATTCCAGAAAGTGTGTCACCTTTTTTCACTATATATATATCAGATTTCGCTAAAGAGGTTTGCGATTTTTGTTCAGCCATCGTTTTTTGCGTCTCAGAAACAATCCTGATTTTCTGGCCAGGATATAGAACACTACTGGCTGAAAGATTATTATATTCTTGTAATCTTTTCATAGAAACGCCGGTTTTCGTACTGATTCCAGAAAGCGTATCACCTTTTTTTACTGTATAATATGCAGAGGCTTCATTTCCAGGATATTTTTTTACTATAAGGTTTTGACCAACAACGATTTTATTTGATTTAATATTATTCCAATTTTTAATCTCTTCCACACTCACATTATATTTTGCAGCCACTGATGATAATGTTTCACCCTTTTTTACTGTATGATACTGGGTAATATAAGCTGCTCTTGCTACAATGGTAAAAATCAATATAAAAATTAAGGCGAAATCCACCCGTTTCATCGATCCTCCTTTTCAGTGGATTCAAACATTTTCGATATTTCATTTTTCTTTTCTTCAAGATAATTATCAATTTTTGTTTTTAATCCTTCCATACCTTCAAGGGTTGAAATCCTTTGTGCAAGATTTTCCTGTTGTTCAATAATAATTTTTAACGCCTTTGCAAGAGGATCTGGAAGCTGACCATGGTCAAGATCCACACCCGTTGTGGGATGAAGACCTGCAACCCTGCCTGGAACACCCACCACCGTTGAACCGGCTGGCACATCTTTTATTACCACAGAACCCGCTCCAATCTTTGCGCCCTCGCCTATTTCTATCGGTCCCAACACAATGGCTCCTGCTCCTATTACAACATTATTCCTTATTGTTGGATGTCTTTTTTTCTTTTCAAGGGATGTCCCTCCAAGAACAACCCCTTGATATAATAACACATCATTTCCAATTTCGGAAGTTTCACCTATCACAACACCCATTCCATGATCAATAAAAAATCTTCTTCCAATGATTGCTCCAGGATGGATTTCAATACCGGTAAGAAATCGTCCAATATGGGAAATAAATCTG
>CAZSTE010000016.1:0-8919 GCA_964609735.1 uncultured bacterium | reverse complement strand
TTGGCGCGATGCGTCCAAAAATAATGGGATATGCGATGAACCCATATAGCATGAAGTCCGGGATAACATAACAAAACCTCCATTGAATTTCTCGCTGCCGGATCTTTTCTAAATACAGTAAGGATATCTTCCCTCATCCTGGATATCATATATTTAATACCCCGGGGTTTTCAAACGTCTGTTTCAATTGTTGCAAAAACTGTCCGCCATAAGCGCCATCAATAACCCTGTGGTCAAGTGAAAGACTTATCCACATTGTTTGTCCAATGACAATTTTACCATTAACAATAACCGGCTCCTTTTCTATTGAACCAATCGCCATTATTGATGTTGCCGGGGGATTTATTATCGCTTGAAATTGACGCACCCCATACATCCCGAGATTTGTTATCACAAAACGGCAGTTTTCAATATCCTGGGATTTCAATTGATTATTTCTCGCCTTTTCAACAAGATAAATCCTCATTGCAGATATCTCATCAAGGTTTTTTGTCTGTATGTCACGCAGCACCGGAACGACCAATCCATCCTTTGTATCCACAGCAAGCCCTATATCTACTGATTGACCGTAATGAAGTTGATCGTTTATAAAAGATGCATTAAGCAATGGGAAATTTTGAATAATTTTTGCTGTATAAAAAATTATAAAATCGGTATATGTGAAATTTTTACCCTTTTGTCTGGCAATATTCTTCAAAGAAACAATCGCATCCATTAATATCTTTATAGAAAGATAGTAATGAGGAATATTTTGTTTGCTGAATTTTAATCTTTCTGCAATAATTTTCCTCATAGGAGAAAGCGAAACAGGAAAATCCGATATAGAATCATTTTTACCTTGAGCAATATATGCTTCAACATCTTTTTTTTCAATCCTTCCTGATTCCCCGGAGCCTTTGATATTTTCAATATTTATTCCAAGTTCATTTGCCAATTTTTTTGCGGCAGGACTCGCCTTTATTCTTTGTTTTTCTTCATAAACCACGGACTCTTGTTTCTCGACAGGAATATCAATCTGAGGTTTATTAGTAGATGGCGAAACCTGTAAAATTGTTGGAATTTCCTCATCCGGAGAATCAGAGATATAGCCAATTATTGTTGTTACGGGAATAGGATTCTCTGATGGCTGAACAAGAATTTTCCTTAGATATCCATCATATTGTGATTCAACCTCAAAATTTGTTTTATCACTCATCACCTCAAGGATCACCTCTCCCTTTTTTACCCTATCTCCCTCCTTTTTCAACCATCTGTTGATATATCCCTCTTCCATTGTTTCACCAAGCTTTGGCATGATAATTTCTTTTATCATTTCAATACCTCCTTGACTCCTTCAACAATTCGTTCCGGAGACGGTATCGCAAGTTTTTCAAGATTTGGAGATTTCGGCATTGGAACATCTGCGCCTGCTATCCTTTTTATTGGCGCATCAAGGTAATCAAAACATTCTTCAATCACTGTCATGCCAATTTCTGCTCCGGCACCAGCGGTTTTTGTGTCTTCTTCCACAATAACAACCCTGTTTGTTTTCATCACTGAATTCTTTATGGTTTCCTTATCAAGAGGCAAAAGCGTCCTAAGGTCTATCACCTCAACACTTATACCCTGTTTTTCAAGAATTTCTGCAGCCTGAAGAGAAAATAAAAGCATTCTTGAATATGTAAGGATTGTAACATCCTTACCGGTTCTTTTTACATCGGCAACACCAATTGGCGTAAGATATTCCTCATCCGGGACCTGACCCTTCACATTATAAAGCATCTTATGTTCAATAAACACTATTGGATTATCCTCACGTATGGAACTTTTCAGAAGCCCTTTTGCATCTGCTGGCGTAGCAGGCATCACAACCTTGATACCTGGAATATGCATCAGCCATGCTTCAAGACTTTGCGAATGATGCGCTCCAAGGGTTCTTCCTGCGCCACCCTCTGTTCTTATGGTAAGCGGAACACTGCATTTACCTCCAAACATATATCTTATTTTTGCAACCTGATTATTTAATTGATCCATACACAACCCGATAAAATCAATATACATAATCTCTGCAACGGGTCTCATACCTGTTAACGCGGCACCAAGAGCCGTTCCAACAATCGCATTTTCAGATATAGGAGTATCAATAACCCTTTTTTCACCGTATTTTTTAAGCAGGCCGACAGTAACGCCATAAGCCCCTCCATAAATTGCAACATCTTCTCCAAACACAAACACCTTTTCATCCCTTGCCATCTCTTCATCAAACGCTTCATTTAAGGCCTGCCTATATGTTATTTCTTTCATCTTTCTTCTCCAATCCTGTTTATTCTAAACAGCACCTGTATAATGTTAATATAATTCTAATCAACCAATATCCGCAAACTAAACATATAAATCCGTATAAAGGTCTTCCGGTCCTGGTTCCGGACTATTTATTGCATATTCAGTCGCCTCTTCAATCTCCTTATCTGTCAACGAATCTATTTCTTTTATTTCTTCATCCTTTAAAATCCCCTGTTCCTTCATTTTATTTGAAAACATAATGATGGGGTCCCTTTCTTTCCAGAATCTTTCTTCATCTTTTGTCCTATAGACACGAGGATCGCTTCTGCTATGTCCATAATACCGGTATGTGTTTGACACAATAAAACTTGGCCCATTTCCTTCCCGTGCATAATTGGCCCATTTATTTACACTCTCCCTTACTGCAAGGACATCCTGGCCATCCACATTTTCACTTGGCATATCAAAAGCAAGGGCTTTTTTTGTTAAATCAACAACAGCAGATGCCCTCTCGACTGAAACGCTCATACCATATTTATTATTCTCGCAAAGATAAACAACAGGCAATTTCCATAAAGATGCCATATTTAGACATTCAAAAAATATGCCATTATTGGTTGCTCCATCTCCAAAAAAACATATAACAATTCTGTCTTGTTTTTGTAATTTAATTGAAAGACCGGCGCCTGTCGCTATTCCAAGTCCGCCTCCCACAATTCCATTTGCCCCTAAATTACCCTTTGAAAGGTCTGCCAGATGAAGAGAACCACCCTTTCCCTTGCAAACGCCTGTCTTTTTACCAAGTATCTCTGCCATTAACGCCTTCAGGTCGCCATCCTTTGCTATGGCATGGCCATGACCTCTATGCGTGCTTGTAATATAGTCATCGGGTTTTAAAACAGAGATTGCGCCCACAGCCGTCGCTTCCATTCCAGCATATAAATGGGAACCACCTTCCGCAATATTTTTTGCAAGCAATTCCATAATTTTATCTTCAAACTTTCTTATTTCCATCATCTGTTTAAGAAACCTTATCGCTTCTTTTTTTGAAACCTTATACATTTACGACTCCTTTTATGGATTAACAATAAGTTTTAGAACCTTTTTTTCTTCAACATCTTTTAACCCTTCAAGAATCTGCTCAAGAGGTATCTTTTTGCTGATGTAATTATGTATCTTAAATCTCCCTGACGCAAGAAAATCAAGCGCTAATTTATTATGAAACGGGCTTGAACCATGTGTTCCAGTAATAAAGCTTTCGCCATAGTGAAGGATATTGGTATTTATTCTGGAAAAGGGCGATTCCTTCGGCAGACCTCCAAAAAAATTTATTGAACCTCTTTTTGCAACAAGTTCCAGGGCTTGTTCCTGAGCATTAGAAGCGCCAACTGCCACAATAACCCTATCAGCCATCCTGCCATCAGTATGTTCTACGATAAATTTCTTAAGGTCTGTTTGTTGTGAGTTAACTGTTATTGCGCCGGTAAACCCAGCCATATCAAGACGATTCTGCTCAACATCCGCAAGAATAACCTTTGATGCGCCAATATTTTTTGCGAGTTCTGCATGTAAACATCCAATTGGACCGGCTCCAATAATAAGCACAACATCTCCCATTTCAGTCTTGCTTAATTGCTGGCCGTTAATAACACAGGCAAGGGGTTCAGTAAGAGCGGCCTGATCAAAATTGAGGCCCTCGGGAATAAGGTTAACGCATCCATTGCTGACAGCAACATCAGGCACAATCATATATTCGGCAAAACCCCCATCAAATTGATAACCAATGGTTTTAAGGTTATCGCACATTGATTGCCATCCCTGTCTGCAATAATAGCATTCACCGCAGGGTATGGCAGGGGCAATGGTAACATTGTTTCCCACATTGAATTTTTTCACTTCTGGCCCGATTTTTTCAATGACCCCGCTTATTTCATGACCTGTGATCCTTGGAAAAACAATATGTTTATGTCCGTGGTGAAAAACCTTAATATCTGTGCCGCATATTGCACATGATTTAACACGAATAAGGATTTCACCAGCATGAATCTGAGGTATTTCTCTATCCACAATCATTAAATCTTCAATATCTCGCAGGAGCGCTGCCTTTGCCATTTTTTATTCCAATGTTATAAAAATTTTTAAGGATAACGTCTTTCCAGCCATATCCTTTTATGGATATATCAAATTAGACAGGTAAAAAACAGAATTTTCAAAGATATTTGTAGATGATAAATATCATACCATTTTCTTCCATTTTTTCCAAAAATTTATATAGCAGGTTTTTATTCTAATGAAAATTGGATCATCTTGGTCCAAACCCGATATGTTTTCCAGTGTCTTTTCTATGCCGTTTGTTAAAAGAAACATTTTAAGCTTTTGGCTTTCGGCATCAGACGGCTCATCATAATAGAGGCAGCAGGCAGCAAAAAAGCATACATATTCAGGAATGATCCCCTGCCTTTGACACAAACGCGCAGTTCCGATTATTCGTTCTTCGCGGCCAAGCTTTCTTATAGGATCCCGCGCAATACGTATAATGGTGTCTCCAAGGCCTCTGTTGGAAAATCTTCGGAGCAGGTCCTCGTGGTAGATATCTATTTCTTCCTTTTTAATTCCGTATTTTTTGTGCAATGCCTGACTAATTTCAAGGTATGCCTTTTGCACAAGATGCCCTATTTTTTTATCCTCAACAACCTCCCAGATATATTTATAGTTTTTTTTATATCCAGCATAGGCAAAAGCTGCATGGGTAAAATTATGTATATAAAGCTTCATTGCCTGGCATGGTTCTATATTATCCAGCATTAAAAATCCTTTCACGTCAGGAATCCTTCCCTTAAACATATTTTTGGCAACAGGCATTGTTTTATATGGTTCAACAAGCACAATTAATGGATTTTGTTTTTTTAATTCATCAGAAACCACTGGTACCATTCTACTAAGCACTGTTTCTACCAATCCAACCCTTTCTTTCAGGATATTGTTATAATCTTCCGGAAGATATTGAATGATCCATTGTTTTAGAAGATTTGATGCGTTTTTTAAATTTTCTCCGATGATGATATTAAGAAATCCTGATTGATTCAATGAGAATTTTTTTTCAACAATTTTCGCAAGAATAGGGACAATCGCCTTTACATTGTTTGCGCCAACAGAAAAACTTATAAGATCCAGTTTCGCGCCTGTATCTATAACCTCATTTTCATTTTTCAGGGAAATGCCAGAAATATTATCTATAATAATTTTTTCTGATTTATCGCCAATTAGCCATATAGGATATTGGCCATTTTCATTTATTGCTTTTATGATCCCATCTATGATATCAACAAAAATAATATGATAGCCGGATTCATGATAAAGCTGCCCAAAAAATCCCCGTCCGATATTTCCTGCTCCAAAATGCATTACCTTTTTCATAAATGTAATGTATTTTAACATCCATTTTCTTTATTCTACAATATTTTTGTGATAAACTGTGTTTATTAAGGGGCAGTAGCTCAAATGGGAGAGCGCCAGAATCGCACTCTGGAGGTCGCCGGTTCAACTCCGGTCTGCTCCACCATCTGTTTAGGACAAACCATTTTCCACATCTCTGGCATAGAAAGTGAAAGAAATCCAAAATTTTGCAATAAATCCGGCTGTTTTTTTACTATTATGTTGGGTTGGGGAAAAGGAAAAAAGCTGGGGGACTAGGATTTGAACCTAGACACTCAGATCCAGAGTCTGATGTCCTACCGTTAGACGATCCCCCAAAAATTGATACATCCTTTGGTGCTATACAGATATATAAAATGTGTGTTTAAGAATATCTGAATTTTTTATAGAAATGAAATGTGATATTAAAAAATATTTTGCCTCATTTAACACGTTTTAATATTATCAACCCTGACATAGGTAATGTCTTTATCTACCAAATATCATCCGCGATTTCTAAGCTTTACGTTAAAATCATTCCTGCCGGAGCGCACCACCTCAACATGTCCTTCTCTCGCCAGCCATCCAAGACCCATAAGAACAAGGTCTTTGGGTTTATCAATATATTTCAGCATCTTATTAAATGAAGATTCTCCATTTTTATCAAGGTAGTTCCATATATCCCCGGCTACAAAACCAATTTCTGTTATCACTCTACCTCCTTGTTATTTAAAAATTTATTCTTTTGTATTATACCCTGAATTATTTTTTTTGTTAAGGCTTTTGCACATAGGACATCGTGAAATCTCGGAACCAGAACTATCTATATACACATAAAGACATATTGGACATTCCCAAAGATAATCTTCTTTTTTTATAGGAAAAAACGTTTTTTTCTTTTCTTCTGAAATAAGCCATAGAAAAAGGATTAATAAACCCAGGAAAAGATAAATTGTAACCGCAAAGGTAAATTCAATTTTTATCATTGGAGCCTAAATTTTAACCTTACAATTGCCCAGACATTTATGTCATGGTCAACCGGAGAAAACTTCCATTTTCTAAGGGCATCTTCTGCCAACATATCCAGCTGTCGGTAACCACTGGTTTCCACCGTACTTGCTGAAATAACAACACCATTTTTATCAACCCATATTTTAATTTTTACGTTTGCTTCTATATTTTCTTTCTCTGCCCAGGATGGATATTCTGGAAGAACCTTTAAAAGAATTGATCTGTTTCCGGCAGGACCTGTTATTTCAAAATCTCCAGAGGCTGTTTTTCCCGCTGGCTCTGCGAATGAATTGGCAATGGAAGGAACTGATGGAAATGTTTCCACTGGCTTGAATTGCATATCTGGCATATATAATTTCCAGGAAACATTGGTCTGATTTTCAACGGTTAAAAGCGGCGTTTTTGGCAGACCGATCGCCGCGGAATTTCCATGATAGCCTTGTTCCATCAAGGGAATGCCTATCTTTTGTTGAGATACCTGCGATAAGGGTTCCACAACCGGCAGATGGGGTTCTGTTCTTATTCTGGGTGTATTTACAACCGGAGATTTTGACTCCTGATAAAGGTAAACCAGTTGATATCGCGGCCTTGCAACCCTGGAAGGAATTACAAACCCAACAAATGGCATCATTATAAAATGTGCAAAAAGACAAACAAGAAAAATTTTCAAAAGCATTGTATCGTTTGATTTCATTGTAGAGATTCCAATTCAGGCATTGTCGCTATGGCAATTTTTTCAATGCCCGCTTTTTTTGCTATATCCATTATTTTCACAATTTTGCCGTGGGGCGTTTTTTCATCCCCTTTGATAATTACAATGGCATCGCTGCTACCAAACGGCTTTAACAAGGATTCAAGTTGATCCAGGGCTATCTGTTTTTCACCAACAAACACAATACCTTCTGCTGAAACGCTTATAAAAACCTCCTTTTCTTCTATCCTATCGGTTGAAACCGCTGTGGGCAATTGTATCTTTATACCGGGTTGCATAATAAAACTTGATGTAAGCATAAAGTAGATTAATTGCATAAGAACCACATCAATCAAAGGCGCCATATTAATCTGCCCCTTAAAAATTTCATGATGACGGGCAAATTTCATCTGATTTCCTCTTCTTCGGACCTGAGAAAGAAAAGCGTGTCCATTATTCTTGATGTTGCTCGTTCCATATCATAAACAAGGCTATTAACACGTGATACCAGATAATTATACGCAAGATAAGATGGTATGCTAACAACAAGCCCACCAACTGTTGTAATAAGCGCTTCCCATATGCCCCGAGCAAGATCTCCCGGATTTACAAGTCCTGATTTCGCTTCGATAACCATAAAGGCTTTAATCAAACCTGTGACTGTGCCAAGCAATCCCAGTAACGGCGCAATCGTAGCGATTGTCGCAAGAATCCCAAGATATTTTTCAAGATAAGGAATTATTTGATTTGCTTCGTCCTGAATGGTTTCCTTAATAACATCCGGTGGCCTGTCAGATTTTATAAGTGCCTTATATACAAGCCTTGCCACAGGTCCGGGTGTTGATTCACATAATTCAATCGCCTCCCTTATCTTTCTTTTTTTCATTTTTTCTTCAACTGCGGTAGTAAATTTTTCAGCGTCTATCTCTGATTTTTTCAGAGAAATAAGACGCTCAATAATTACAGCCAAAGCAAGCACCCCACAAATGATAATGGGTATCATCAGATAACCACCACGCACAGTAAATTGCCATAAACTCATTTTTTCTCCATATTGTTATGTATTATTCTGCTACCTTGTTATTATAATATTTTTTATATTTCTAAAGAACCTATGGCTTTATTCCTGTTTACCTGCGCATATATTTTTTCTATATAGGCAGTTTTTCAAAAACAAATAAAACCTCACACCGATCCTACGCCAATTTACCATCTGATATGAAAACCCGCAAGGGCTTCAAAAGGTCTACCCGGATAACCAGGCGCCTGATGATATTCGTTTTCAAAGATATTATTAAATTTACAAAATACCGCCATATCAGGATGTATTTGATAAGAAAACAATGCTGAAATCAGGGTGTATCCCCCAATCCTTCGTGCATCAAAATTTTGTTTTCCTGTATATTCAACCTGAATTTCCGGATTAAATTTTCCATTTTCAAAACCCCATCTTATATAACCGTTTTCCTTGGGAAACCCTGAAAGTTTTTTTTGCCAGATTTGATGATTAAATCCTGCTTTAATATATACATTCCCCATTT
>CAZSTE010000015.1:0-12159 GCA_964609735.1 uncultured bacterium | reverse complement strand
CTTTCCATTATAAACAAAAATAGTTTAGTGTAATCTTCTATGTGTGTCAAATAAAATGTTTATTGATAATTTTTTGATTTATGAAATGATTGATGTATAATTTTTAGTAAAAAAGGGTTATCAATGAATTCTTTATTTATCCTAATTCTGGTTGTGGCATTTTTTGTCATTGGCTATAATCTTTATGGAAAATACCTTGAAAAATTGTGGGATGTTAATCCTGATAATAAAACCCCTGCGTACACAAAATACGATGGAATTGACTATATTCCTGCAAAGCACTGGATAATTCTTTTTGGCCACCATTTTTCATCAATCGCAGGCGCGGGCCCAATACTTGGACCTGTTGTTGCGGCTGTTATGTGGGGATGGGCGCCTGCATTGTTATGGATTATTCTTGGCTCTATTTTTATGGGCGGTGTGCACGATTTTTCCGCGCTTGTGATAAGTTTGAGGCATCAGGGAAAAACAATTGGTCAGATAACAGAAAATATTCTTGGGAAAAGGGCTGAACTTATATTTTCTTTTTTTCTGTGGTTGAGCCTGATACTTGTCATTGCGGTTTTTTCTGCTGTAACAGCAAAAACATTTGTTGAAGAACCCCATATTGTTATTCCATCGTTTGCTCTTATTTTTATCGCGATATTGTTTGGCATTATTGTGTACAAAAAAAACGCAAATCTTATATTTTGCACAGTTTGTTCTCTTGCTTTGGTTGCTATTTTTTTATATATAGGCAGGTATATGCCTGTGGAAATTCCAGGAAAAGCCGCTGTTAAGATATGGATTTTAATATTACTTTTATATTCATTTTTTGCCAGCGTTCTTCCTGTAAATATTCTTCTTCAACCAAGGGATTATCTTGGTTCCTTTATTTTATTTTTTGGTTTGTTTTTTGGGTTTCTTGGCGTTGCTGTCTCTCATCCGTCTATGAATGCGCCGGCGTTTATTTCGTTTAATTCGTCAAATGGACCTGTTATCCCAATGATGTGCGTGATGATTGCCTGCGGCGCAATCAGCGGATTCCACGGGCTTATCTCCAGCGGGACAACATCAAAACAGATTCCCAATGAAAAATTCAGTACAAGAATTGGATTTGGCGCCATGCTAACAGAAGGGACACTAGCCGCTATTGCTCTTTTATGCGTTTGCGCAGGTCTTTGCTGGAATGGAGCCATACAGGAATTAAACTATCCGTTTTTAATGCAAAAAGGCAACTGGATAGGGACCTTTACTATTGGTTATGGACAGATCACAGGCAGAATTCTTTCCACGGATATGGGAAAACTGACCGCAATGATAATGATTAACAGCTTTGTGCTTACGACCCTTGATACCGCCACAAGGGTTACCAGATATATCACAGAAGAATTGTTCGGAACTTCTTTTGGAATTAAGATATTGAAGAACAGATTTATTGCCACTGGTTTTGTAATAATTTTCGCGCTGTATCTTGCCATTGGGCCATGGGAAAAGATATGGCCTGTTTTTGGCGCCTCAAATCAGCTTGTTGCAGGAATAACACTTTTTGTATGCGGTTGTTTTTTGATGATGAAAAGAAAAAATTCCCTGTCCGCTCTTATTCCTGCAATCATCATGTTTATAATAACAATTTCAGCTCTTGTATATCAGGGTTTTGGGTTTTATAAGAATCATCATTTTCTTCTTGGAAATATCAGTTTTATATTGGTTGTGCTTGCTATCTTTATTATTATTGAAGGAATCAACAGATATAAGAATCTAAGAAAACATCAGAACTGATATTTTCTTGGATGGAAGAAAAATCCATCCCCGCCTTCCTTTATTAAAAAAAGGAGAAATCTCCTTTGTATAGGAAAACCCAGCAAAAGCATGGCGGATATTTATTCCCACTCTATTGTCGCCGGCGGTTTTGAGGTAATATCATAAACAACCCTGTTTATGGCTTTTATTTCATTTACGATACGATTTGAGACAGTATCAAGAATAGAGAGCGGAATTTTCGCCCAGTCCGCGGTCATTCCGTCTGTGCTTGTGACCGCCCTGAGGGCGACTACATATTGATATGTGCGTTGGTCTCCCATAATTCCAACACTCTTTACAGGTAAAAGCACAGCAAACGCCTGCCATATTTTTGTGTATAGTCCGGCTTTTGTTAATTCCTCAATATAAATAGCATCTGCCTCTTTTAAAATTTCAAGTTTTTCTTTGTTGATTTCTCCAATAATCCGAACAGCAAGTCCTGGCCCTGGAAATGGATGTCGCTGAATAAGATACTGAGGCATTCCAATAGTTTTTGCGATTTTTCTAACCTCATCCTTAAATAGATACCTGAACGGCTCAACAAGTTTAAGCTTCATTTTTTCCGGAAGTCCGCCAACATTATGATGTGTTTTTATTCTTGCACTTGGGCCGCCGAATACAGAAACACTTTCAATGAGGTCCGGATATAATGTTCCCTGAGCAAGAAAATCAGCGCCGAATGATTTCGCCTCTTTTTCAAAAACATCAATAAAGGTGTTGCCGATAATTTTTCTCTTTTTTTCAGGGTCGATAATTCCTTTTAATCTTTGTATAAACAAATCAGACGCGTCAATATATTTCATATGAACAAGATTTCCAAGGGATGTTGATACCTGTTTTTCTTCATCTTTTCTCAAAAGGCCGTTATTTACAAAAACCGCAAGAGCTCTGTCGCCTGCTACCTGATGAAGTATCACGGCCAATGTGGAGGAATCCACGCCGCCACTTAACGCACAAACAACCCTGCCATTTCCAATCCTGTCGGCGATTTCGTTTTTTATTCTTTCAACCATAGAAGAAGCAGTCCAGTTAGGTTTCAGTTTTGCAATCTTATAAAGAAAATTCTTCAACATGATTTTTCCGTTTTTGGTGTGGACAACCTCAGGATGAAATTGAAATCCATAAATAGAGCCCTCGCGATTTTTCAATGCTGCAATTGCGCAGTTTGCGGTTTTCCCAATAGGAATAAAATTTTCAGGCAATTGTTCAACCTGGTCGTAATGGCTCATCCATACAATTGTTTGGTTTTCTACACCCTCAAAAATAATATCCTTCTCCGGATAAAAAACTGTTTTGCCATATTCCCTTTTTCCTGGTTGAATAATGCTTGCCTTATGCATTTTTGCTATAATCTGCATTCCAAAACATATACCAAGAATTTTATAATTTCCATTAAAGATTTCAGGGTCCGGTAAAAAGCTTATTTGTGTTTCAGTGATGTGCCCGGGACCGCCTGAAAGAATAATGGCTGTAATATTTTTTTCTCTGAGAAATGATTCACGGATATTATAGGGATAGATTTCACAATAGATTTTTAATTCTCTAACCCTTCTGGCTATTAATTGGGTATACTGCGAGCCAAAATCAAGTATCGCAACCATTTATTCTCCTTTGAGATTGTGATTTTGTCGGATAGCATTAAAACCTATCCTGTATCTAAAAATCTCTTCAATCCTTATTTTGAAAAAAAATAATAGAATTGATATATCTTAAATATTATATCAAATTTTTTAACCCCTGTTTTCATGAAGGGGCAATATATTATATAACCTGTTTATAAAAAAGCCATCTATTTTCAGTCGGTATTTTGTATAATGGCTTCAAATCCCAGGGTTTCTGCCTGCAAAGGAAAAAATTTGAATTTTTATACAGCTCATCATATAATAATTTTTATTTTATATTTCAAATTCAAAACAGGAGAAAAAATTATGTCGGAAGAAATAATAAAATTGAAAGAATTATCGTTAAAGGATATTCCAGACCGTCTTAGTGTTGGGTTTTATTATAATTTTACAAAACATCCATTTAGGCATTACGACCTTTTTAAGGATTCTCAAATAAATTCCGTGGTGGCAGCGCTTGATGAAATTCATCCATACACAGCCAGCTGGATTAAAAAAACACTTAGCGAAAAAATTGGTTCATCTCATCTTACACAGATGTCCCAGCAGGATTTCAAGGGAAAATGTATCGGCGCTTTTTCTGTTTATATTGAAGATGGCGCAACCTTTGAACCTTCCTTTATCAATGGTTCTCTCCATGATAAAAAATATGTTTTGTTTGTTGGAAAGGGTACCCATATAATTGGTGCGAATATTTTTCTTGATCAGGGTGATATCTATATTGGCCAGGATAATATCATTGAATCCTGTGTTGGAATAAAAGGGCCAACAATTATAGGAAACAAAAATGAAATACGGCAGGGCACCTATCTCAGGGGAGATGTTATTATAGGCGATGCCGGTACATATAGAGGAGAGATTAAAAATAGCGTAATGATGGATAAGGCGAATTTTCCGCATCCTTCTTATGTTGGCGATAGCATTTGTGGGTATGCCACCCATTTTGGCAATCAAGCAACAACAGCAAATCTTGGTATATACGCCGGAATATTTGGAAAGAAAAATGTTGTGGTTGAATTATACGATAAAAAATATGACATTGGCAGGGCAAAGATTGGAATAATTCTGGGTGATTATTCTCAGGTTGGTTGCAATTCTGTTTCAGACCCGGCTGTATTTGTTGGACCCCATACAATTTTTTACCCTCTTTGTAGAATTAGCAAGGGCTTTTATGGCCCGGACGAGGTTTTAAAAAATAAGCCAATAGAAAAAGGTATCATAGAGAGGACTTTCCTTAAAAAATAAATTTTTTATAGAATCAAGAAGAAAAACTACCGGTATTTATCCATGTTGTGATTTCTTCAAAAGAATGTTTTTCTCCGCTCGCATAGGTTTTTATAAGGAAAAGAACCTTTGATTTAATCAGTGTAATATCCTGGGTGGTGTATTCCCATTTGTTTTGTTTATCAGGAAGACTGTTGGATTTTATTTGATTTCTTAGCTTTATATAATCGTCCGCGGTTTTTATCCTGAAAAATTTTACACCTGCTTTTTTTGCGTATTCTAAATCCTTGATTGAGTCGCCAATAAAAAGAACATCCTTATATCCACGATTTTTTATCTGTGTTAATATCTGTGTTTTTTCAATGGTTCCCGACGCATCGCTGCCTTTAATGCCTGCGAAGAATTTTCTATCAAAACCATGTCGATCAAAGTCCTTTTCAAGAATTTCCTGAACAACCCCGGATGCAACATACAAGTCATAATCTTTTGAAAGGATTTCTATAAGTTCTTTTACATGGGGAACCGGTTTCCAGAAAAGCTTTGCCGCTGCGTCATTTAATCCGGAATAAACCTCGTTGTATCTTTGCTGGAAAATATTATACTTCCTCTGAAGTGGTTCCTCTAAACCAAGTTCACACGGGTTTTTTACCGGTTCAGGTTTGTTTCTTACAATACAACTGATGATTGCTGATAGTTGTTGAAATCGTGGCGCGCCCGGGTATTTAACAAGGCCGGGAATCATCCTATCGATATCCATTTCAAAATTATCAGGATGAAGAAATTTTTTAAATTCTGTGTCCCAGCATGCGACAAAACAGGCAAAAAGGATGTGAATTGCTTTATCAAGGCTGCTATTGATAAGGGTGCCGTCAAAATCAAAAACAATCGCCGCCTGTTTCATTTTATCTTGCTGCAGATTTTGGTGTATGGAATTGGTCAAAAATTTTTACAAATCCTATCAAAACCATCTGCAATTTTTTCCGCATCCATTTTTATCAATATATCAATCGCAACCATTTTTTCAAGGAGTTGTTTGCTTTTTTCAAATCCTCTTTTTGTGTTAACACTTTGGAGATTGGCAAAAAAATGCCAGTAGTTCAAAACACTTGGTGCGATGCCATTTTCCTGCATCTTTTCTTTGAATTTTTCAGCCATTTTTGCATCAGGCAAGAAAAACGCAAGGAATGTGGCAATCTCGCCATCTTCATCATAATGCTTTCTAAAGCTTATAAAATCATATCGTGAAAGGATTTGTTTTATAATCGCCTTATTTGTTTTATGCCGTTGAATTATTGATGGCAATTTTTTAAGCTGGGCAAGTCCTAATGCACCCTGAATTTCGTTCATTCTGAAATTTGTTCCTTTTCTCATCCGTTCTTCAATCCCTCTTGCGACGTCAGAGCGATGGGGGTGTCCATGATCGTGATACCAGTCGGCCTGTTTGTAAAATTTTTCCTCATCTGTGACAACCATTCCGCCTTCGCCTGTTGTAAGAACCTTTACATAATCAAAACTGAAGCAGCCGTATTGCCCAAAGGTCCCGAGTTTTTTGCCCTTATATGAAGCACCTGTTGCCTGGCATGCGTCTTCAATAACAGGAAGATGAAATTTTTTTGATATATCCATTATTGCAGCCATATTGCAGCCGCTGCCCATCATATGAACAGGCAATATTGCGGAGGTTTCTTTGTCTATTTGATTTTCAATGTCATCAGCAGAGATATTTAAATTTTCATCTATTTCGCAGAGAACAGGTGTAAAACCTGCTTCTTCAATTGATTCAATTGTTGCAACAAAGGTAAAGCAGGGGGTAAGAATTTTTGTTTTTTTTGATAGATTCAATCCTTCAAGCGCGGTTTTAAGTGCGGCGGTTCCTGAATTTACGCCGAGTGCATATTGAGAACCAATATATGTGGCAAAGGTTTTTTCAAATTGGCTTACTGTAAAGATACCCTGACGTTGTTGTTCAAAGCCATATCTAAAAAGCACGGCTCTTTTTAAAACCTCGGTTACCTGGTTAATTTCCTCTTCTCCAAAAACCTCTCTTCCTGGCATTTGATTTCTCCTTTTTGATTAAAATGCAGACCTGTAAATTTTTATGATATCTTGATTTGTGAGAGATACCGGATGATTTTCAAGGGGAACCATTACCTGCATTGCGTCTTGCGCAAGACGTTCGATAGCGTTTTGCGGCACATTGATTTCGCCTAATGTTTGAGGAATACCCAGGGATTTTTGGAATTCTTTCAATCGTTTTAAGGCCATTGCTTCTGTTTTGCTGTCAAGCAACAAATATGCAATTTTTTCAATCTCTTTTGACGTGTAGGGGATTGATGATTCCAGAACATAGGGAAGCAACACTGCATTGCCGATTCCATGGGCTATTCCAAATAAACCGCCAAGTGGGTAAGAAAGAGAATGAACAGCGGTTACACCTGCATTTGCAAGTCCAATCCCTGCAAGAAAACTAGCATAAAGCATATTTTCTCTTGCTTGAATATGATCGGGTTTTTCAAATGCAATGGGCAAATTTTCCCATATAAGTTTCATTGCCTCCATTGATATGGGTCTTGTCATAAAATTTGATTTTTTTGAAAGATAACTTTCAATTGCATGGCAAAAAGCATCCATTCCTGTTGATGCCGTAGGTCCTTTTGGCAAACCTAATGTCAAGATTGGGTCAAGAATTGCCGCTTCCGGGAAAAGATAATTGCTGTTAATGCCTGCTTTTTGTTTTTTGGATGGCGTTATAAAAACAGCGGTAAATGTCACTTCGCTTCCAGTGCCCGCGGTGGTGGGTACCATTATTTTAGGAACAGACGGATATTTAAGTTTGTCTATACCCTGATAATCTTCAATTCTGCCCGGATTTTTAATAAGGGCTGCAACGGCTTTTGCGGTATCAAGGGTACTTCCCCCGCCTATGCCGATAGTAATATCGCAATTATATTTTCTTCCAAGTTCCGCGCATTCATTTCCCGCATCTGTTGTTGGCTCAGGTAAAACCCTGTCATATATTACTGATTCAATCCCGGCGCTTTTGAGAATACCAGCGATTTTTTCTTTTATATCCGTTTTTTGAGCGAATGCCTTATCAATGGCAACAAAGGCGCAATGGCCATTGAAATTTTTTACAATCCCGCCAATCTTCTCAATACTTCCTTGCCCGGCAAAAACCTCTGGCGCACACAAAAATTTAAATTCAGTCAATTTAAATTCAGTCATATGAGTAATTTACTCATATTTTTTTCTTTGTCAAATTTCTGATATCTCTATATTTTCACATGCCTTTTTACTTTTGAATATGGCGATTGATTCTAACCAATCCGGGCAGATATTGTGGGGTAAATATAAGGGACTATATAATATATAATCATGAAAATGAAAATACTCCCTGAAAATTGGAAATTCGCTGTTTTTAGAATAATCTGTGTAATTATTGTATTGGTTTTTATCAGGGTGCTTTTTATTCAGTGGTTCAGGGCTTTTGGAACAAGCATGGAGCCAACAATATCTGATGGCTCCATTGTTTTTGTCAATAAGATCACCTATAAAGTCCATCCTGTAAAAAGAGGAGATATTATAGTCTTTAGAACATCAAACAAACCGTATGTTTATTTTATTAAAAGGGTTTTAGGACTGCCTGGAGAAAAAATTGAGTTTAGAGAAGGACTGCTTTTTATAAATGGTGTTGAGATGCCAGAACCGTATTTGAAGGAGCGCGGGGATTGGAACACCCAGCCCTTTATTGTAAGAAAAAACCATTTTTTTGTGTGCGGCGATAATAGATTGGTGGCATGGGAAAATCATTTCCATCCGCAGATTTCAATGAAAAATATCGTGGGCAGGGTAATTGGGTATCAATGAAAAGAAAAAAGATAATAGGATATATTGTTTTATTTGTTTTTGTCTGCGGCGTTTTAATCGGGGTAAAATTGATTTTTTTTCCGGATGAAACCAAAAGGATTCGCAGAACAATTTCAGATGTGGTTTCTGACCTTGAGAAAAAACAGGTAAATGCTTTTATGCGGCATTTTGCATTTGATTATAGGGATGGTTTTGATAATACCTATGGAACGCTTTACATCCTTTTAAAAAACAATATCAATAGGTGCGGATCCATTGATATTGATATAAATCAAATGGAAATTGAGATTGAAGAATCAAATGCGATTGTAAGATTTTTTGCGGCAGCGGCTGTAAAAACCACAGATGGAGAAATTTATAAAGAGGCAGGCAGATTTATTTTGAAATTGCGAAAAGAGGATTTGACCTGGCATATATACCGGTTTGATGAAATGGACTACGAATTTGACTATGAGTTTTACTGAAAATAAGGGTTTTTCCAAGCCATTTCTTTTTTCTTGACAAACTAAATATTGTGTATTATTATTTTTAAAAATACAATATATTGTGATGAAATGTCCATATTGCGGGTTCCGTGAAGATAGGGTTATAGATTCCAGGGAAAGTGACGATGGACTTCAAATCAGGCGAAGAAGGGAATGTCTTCAATGTGAAAAACGATACACCACCTATGAGGAGATTGAAGAAAAACCGCTTATTGTTATAAAAAACGACGGAAGAAGAGAAAAATTTATAAGAGAGAAGATTTTTAATGGTATTCAAAAGGCATGTGAAAAACGGCCTATTTCCACAGAGCAAATTTCTTTGATTGTGGATGAGATACAACAGGAGTTGAATCAGCGATTTGAAAGGGAGGTTCCTGCAAAACAGATAGGGAATCTTGTTATTGAAAAACTTCAAAAACTTGATGAGATATCTTATGTAAGATTTGCCTCGGTTTATAGACAATTCAAGGATATTTCAGAATTTCAAAAAGAGGTTGAACAAATGAGGAGAAAGATTAATGAATCAGATAAACAGGGAAAAAATTGAATTTATAAAAAAAAGGGATGGTAGAATTGTTCCTTTTGAAAAAACAAAAATAGCCGATGCTATCTTTAAGGCGGCAAAAAGCCTTGGCGGCCAGGATCGATATCTTGCAGAGGATCTTGCTGAGGCGGTGACGGTTTATTTGAATAAGGAATTTAAGGAAAAAATACCCACGGTTGAAGAGATACAGGATATTGTGGAAAAGGTTCTTATTAAAACAGGTCATGCCAAAACCGCAAAGGCATATATTCTTTATAGAGAAAAACGGGCAAGGATAAGACAGATAAAAGAAGGAATAATTAATAAGGAGATTATTGAAGAACAGCGGGAGCTGGAAAAAGAAGCCACAGACCTGAGCCTTTTTGTCAGGACAAGCGGTGAGGATATTGTTTTATGGAATGCAGAAAAGATTATGAAATCCCTTATCAAAGAAACAGGCATCAGTGAAAAGATTGCCAGATTTATTGCGATTGAGGTTGAAAAACAAATTGTCAGTTCAAAAATAAAAAATCTCACAGCGCCATTAATCAGAGAAATTGTTAATGCTAAACTTGTTGAATTTGGAATGGAGGAGGCAAGAAGAAAATATACCCGGCTTGGTCTTCCAATCCATGACGTAAAAAATATTATATTTAATCCAAATAAGGAAAACGCCAATATCCCTCATAATCCCGAGGCGACCAATCTTACGCTTGCAGAACAGATAAAAAAAGAATTTGCGTTGCTTGAGGTTTTCTCTCCTGATGTGTCTGATGCTCATCTGCGCGGTGATATACATCTTCATGACCTTGGATTTATTGATAGGCCATATTGTTCAGGGCAATCCCTTGAATATGTTAAAAAATTTGGTCTGCATTTGCCCAATGCCCTTTCCATTGCAAAACCGGCAAAACATCCAGAAACGCTTCTTGCCCATATGGTAAAATTTTCAGCCGCGCTTCAGGGACATTTCAATGGAGCAATTGGTTGGGATGCTGTCAATATCTTTTTTGCGCCATTTCTTGAAGGAATGTCTGATTTACAGATAAAACAGCTTGCCCAGATGCTTATCTATGAATATAGCCAGCAGGCTGTTGCCAGGGGCGGGCAGGCAATATTCAGCGATATAAATCTTTACTGGGAAACACCTGACCATTTTGCGGACATTCCCGCCATCGGGCCAGCTGGAATTGAAACAGGGAAAAAATACCGCGATTATCAGTCGCTTGCTCAAAAATTTGTTAGGGCGCTTTTTGAGGTTTATCTGGAAGGCGATGGGGTTGGCAGGCCGTTTTTCTTTCCAAAGCCGCTGCTTCATATCACAAACAGGTTTTTTGAAACATCCGGATGGGAAGAATTTCTTGATTTTGTTTGTTTTGTCGCAGCAGAAAAAGGCAATCCCTATTTTGTTTTTGATAGGGATAATACCGCAAAAATAAGTGAATGTTGCCGACTGTCTTTTCGGTTAGAGGCATCAGACCTACAGGACGCAAAGACACCATGGAAAATGAGATTTGCAGCTCTTCAAAATGTGACCCTAAACCTTCCGCGCATTGCATATATTTCAGGTCATGATGATTCCAATGTTTTCAAAAATCTTGAAAATTTTATGGCTCTGGCAGTAAAAGCCCATATGCAGAAACGTTGTTTCATTGAAGGACTTCTTTCCATTGGACATAATGGACCGCTTGCGCTTTTGACGATGAATCTTGATGGGGAACCCTATCTAAGAATGCACAGGATTACCCACCTTATAGGGCTTCTGGGATTAAATGAAATGGTTCAGTTTCATACAGGAAAACAGATTCATGATTCAGAGGATGCCTTTAGATTTGCAGTAAAGATTATTTCATATCTTAAGATTCTTTGTGATAAATACACAAAGGAAACGGGTCTTAGATTTGTTCTTGAACAGACGCCGGCTGAATCAACAGCATACAGATTTGCAAGGCTTGATTACCAGCATTTTCCTTCAGAAAGCTCGCGGGTTTTGAAAGGAACATTGCCTGATAAGGTTTATTACACAAATTCCACCTATCTTAATATTTCAGAACCTCTTTCACCCATTGAAAGGGTTAAAAAAGAAGGAATTTTTCATCCTCTTATTGAGGCCGGAGCGCTTACCCATATATGGCTGGGCGAAAGCAAGCCAGATCCTTCGACCCTTGCAAGTTTTGTTGTAAGGGTTTTTCAGAATACAAAAAATGCGCAGATTGCTTTTAGTCCTGAATTTACATCCTGCCTTGATTGTGGAAAGATTTACAGGGGCATTCGCAAGCAATGTCCTCAGTGTTCTGTAGTGGCAAAAGGTGTCAGCTGGATTACAGCATAAAATTTTTATATTGATTACAGGAGGAAAAATGGAGAAGGAAAGATTTATAGATCATCTTAAAAATTATCCTCATCTATATGAATTTGAGGAAAAAAGGGATAATGATTGTTTGGGCCTGTTGGTAAGGAATAAGGAATATCACACCCTTACCTTTTTTTCAGATGAAATAATAGGCAAGACCGATATTGTTAACCTTTTAAAATATACGCATCACGGGAGAAATGTAGAATGGATAAGCCGGGTTACAGGCTATTTTTCAAAGATAAATTCCTGGAATAAGGGGAAAAAGGTTAACAATATCGGTCTTGCCTATTATTTCATCTG
>CAZSTE010000014.1:0-12218 GCA_964609735.1 uncultured bacterium | reverse complement strand
TTGGGGTAGGGGTATGAATTTTTGTGTGATAATTCCAGCAGTGAAAAGTGTTAAAAAAATCCATGATTTACTTTCTATCACCTATTAATCCATTGTCCCTCAAAAATAAGTTTTGTTTTACCCCTGAATAGTATCTGGCTAAAATCGTTTAAAAAGGAAACAGTCAATTTTTCACCTGAACGGGCTTGAATTCTCACAGGACTGGAAAATTTGCCAAGTTTTGCCGCGCAGATAACGCTTGCGACAATACCCGTTCCACAGGCCAGCGTTTCAGCTTCAACACCTCTTTCGTATGTGCGGATTTTCCCAAGATGCCTATTTACAATCTGCAACCAATCAACATTAACCCCGGCCGGTTGAAATATTTTGTGGTATCTTATCAAAGGTCCATATTTTTTTACATCAATATTTTCAATGTTATCTACAATAATAATTACATGCGGAACGCCTGTATTAACAAGATGAACAATAAATTTTTTTTTATCAGATTTAACATCTATATTAAATCGGGGTTCCCCAACAATAAACATTTCAACCGAAACATCCACACCATCAATCAGGGTTTTATAAATCCCGGCGCCCGTTTCAATAAAAAACGTCCTTTTCTGTGAAAGGTTTTCTTCATGAATAAAACGGATAAGACAGCGAAGGCCATTGCCGCACATCTCTGCTTCTGAACCATCAGGGTTAAATATTCTCATTCGATAATCGGCTTTTTTGCTTTTTTCAAGGAATATCGCGCCATCGGCGGCAATTCCATATTTTGGTTTGCAAACCTGAATTGCAAGATGCCTCCGGTTTTTTATATTTTGGGTCAGGTTGTTAAACAATACAAAATCATTTCCTGAACCCGTTATTTTCATAAATTTATACATTTAAATACTGTAATTTTATTGACATACTTTGTCAAATTGGTGTTATTGCTACAGGGGGTTTATATTTCTATAAACCCATTACCCTGCTGAAATTTTGTTATTATCACCAAAAAGATAAAATTTCAATATGGCCGGAGCCGGCATGGGTTATGATAGCCCTGTACATTGGAAAATATATAGACACGGGCGATTTATCCTTAAATTTATACTGTGGTATTTCCTTGGAAACATTAAAAATAAAGGAATTTACAAGAAAACATGGGATGGTCCAACCATGGTATGAGGTATAAGGAAATGGCGCTGTTGCCCGGGAAGAATCAGGATTAAAATATCCATTGGTAATGAATCCGAATCGGCCTAAACCCAATTGAATATGCGATGGTTTCAATAATGACTGCGATAAAAAATATATCCTGCTGCCTGGCGGCGGGGTAATATCTTTTTCCAAGGATGTGAATTCTGGAGATGCCAAAATATCAAGGTTTAGAATCGCCTCATATTGCGTTGCGGTTAGATCCTTTACAAACGCTTCAAATTTAATTCCTAAAAGGCCGGCTATTTTCCTTAAATTTTTTTCTTTTACCCGAAGATAGGCATATATATAACAATCATTAACCCAATCTTCGCAAATATAATAGGCAGGAGCGGTTTCTTTCGGAACATTTTCCTTTATGAGGATTTTTTCTATCTCTGCTTTTTCCTGTTGGGTATAGGATCCGTCGGGGTCTATGTTATAGCGATGAAGAACCTCCTGTGCAATTTGCGAATTCCAGCAGGCAAGCTCAACGGGAATATCCTTCCGCAGGCACTCCATTATGTAATTGTTTCCGTTAAATAACGATAAATCCACATCATCATAGTTAAACGTCTTTTTTAAGGAAGGATTGTTTTTAATGTTATTGGCGCTTTCAATAAAACCACATCTTTTCTTAACCTGCAAGGGTATGGTTTCATCCTCTGCCAGGTCAATGGCTTTCCTTAAAGCCCATTTACAGGCTTCCTGAGGAATTAACATTTCTCTTTCTTTTTTGCTTATATAGGTTAAAGGAATAATTTTCTTTATTGTTTCCAATTGTTTCGGAGAATAAACCTTTTCTAATTCTGCTTTATGAAGTTCCATTTCCTGTTCCCAACATTCAGTATATTCTTCCAGCGAAGGATAATGAAAGTTTTTAGCGAAACTGTTTTTATAATCTTTTGCAAGGTTTTTTAGATATTTTGTCAAGATTGTGGGAGGATTTTTGGTTTTATCGCTAATAATAGGTTCTATTTCTTTAACAATGTTTACATTTACAACAAAAGATTGAATCGGGTATCCAGCGCGTACAATTCCTTTTTTATCTATTAAAAAAATTGTAAACAAGCTTGTGTCTGCAAAACCCACATCTGCTTTTTTGTTTACTAAAACCTCAAAGGTGTAATCCTTTTGTTGTATAAGGTCTCTTATTTTTCCCTCATCTTCTCCATTAGGACCGGCTATTATTATAATACAGGTCAATCCTTTCTTTTTATGGGCCTTATTGATTTTTTCAAGAACATCCAATCTGCTGGGAAACATATTATTGCCAAACACGCCCTCAAATGCGTCAAAAAATGCGTCGTAAGAAAAGGATTTGGTTATCCATAACAAAACGGGTTTTCCTTTAAAATTCTTTAATCCTATTTCTTCTCCTTTAAGGTTGGATAATATAAGTTCAGGGACTGTTTGTCCTTCTTTAATTTCTATTGTTATGTTTTGAGATAGGCCTAAATCCTGGCTGAATACACTTTCAGCAAAAAATCCAAAAAGAAGCATTATCAACAAAAGTTTTTTTATCATTTTTATTGCCTCTGGGAAATTTTATCATAAACCCTAAGAAAAAGATCTTAATAACATAAATATCAAAGATGGAATGTTTGACCAAAATTACAATATTAGTAGTATAATTAATAAAGAAATTTATTAAACCTCTGGATTTATTATTGGCAAGGGGGGCAGGAATGGAAAAATTGGTTTGTGGTATTTGTGTAATCGCTATTTTCTTTTCAGGATGTCAGTCAATAAAAAAACCTATTGAAAAAACAGAATCATTAACCCAGGAGTCTGTTTCAGAAAAACCCGAAATAGTTAACAAAGAAGGCGTCACTAAAACAAAAATGTTAGAACCTTCAGAGGAAGGTCTTGCCACAATTTCTGAGTTTAAACAGGCTCTTGAAACAGGAGATATTCCACTTCAAAGCATACCTGAAAATATAGAGTTTGTGGAACCGTCTCAGATTGATGTTTCAGCAGAAACAATATTTACAAATATTTATTTTGAACTTGACAGTTATAATATTTCAAAAGAGTATCATGACTGTTTGAAACAAATTGCAGATTATTTAAAACAACATCCTAAAACATATATCCTTATTGAAGGCCACTGCGATGAAAGAGGAACCAGAGAATATAATCTTGTTCTGGGAGAACAAAGGGCTTTGGCTGTAAGAAGACTTTTGATTGTTTTTGGTATTTCTCCTGAAAGAATATACACAATAAGTTATGGACTTTCAAAACCTGCGGATCCGGGACATAACCAAGAGGCCTGGGCAAAAAACAGAAGATGTGAATTCAAACTTGGTATGAGAAAAAATGAAGAGTAGAAAAGTTAAGTCGGAGGTTTTTATGAAACGGTGGTATTTTTTCTTTATGCTTGCAGCAATACCCTTGGCTGGATGTTTACAACCCAACATAGGCACAATCCCTCAGCCGACAGGTTCAGTACAAACTGAAAAACTGATTTCAAAATCTCCAAACCATGAAAATATCAATGCCAATGAGGAAAAAATTTCATTTCTTGCCGCACGGATTGGTGAAATTTCCCGTGAAACAGAAAATCTTGAAAATCGTCTTGATGAGATAGAGGCCTTACTGAACCAGGAAAACGAAGAATATACACGAAAACTGCAGGAATCAATAAACGAAATTAATAATAGGATAAATCAGATTTCTGAGATTCAAAACAAAACGGTTTCTGTGGAAAATGAAATTATTAAGGGATATCAGCTTCTTAATCAAAATTTTTTAACCCTTCAAAGTAATTTCTTTCAACTGCAAAAAAACCAGGAAAATTTTCAAAATGAGATTGCAAAAAATTTAGCCGAAACGAAATTGCTTGCATTGAAAGAGATTGAACGGATATCAAATGAAAAAACGCAGGTATTTGTTGAAGAAATTACGAAACAGGCCGAAACCAACGCAAAACAATCGGAACTGATTATAAGAATGGAAAGGAAAATGGATGATATGGAAAAAAATATTTCAGATACCCTAGATAAAAAACTTGCTGTTATACTTGACGAACTAACCCAACATGAAAGCAGGATTAACTCAATTGATAAAAAAATAACAACAGAAAATATCCGGCTTTCAAACAGGTTTGATTCAGAAATTAATAAGGCATTTATTGATATTGATAATCAATTAAAACAAAAATTTTCAATAATTATTTCTGAACTTGTTAATCATGAAAGTAAAATCCAAAATCTTGATGGAAGAATCAAAAATCTTGAAAAAACAATCAATATTTCTTCTATTGTCACTACATATCCAGGGAAAATAGAAGACATTGTTTATCAGGAAAAAGAACAAATTAAAAAAAGGTATTTAAAAGAGATTGAAGAAAGAATGCAATTTTATGCCAGGATAAAAGAAATCCTTGAAGATATCGCCAACAATGAAAGTCAGCTTGCTGTTTATAGGGCGCAGATTGCTTCCCTTGAAAGTGTAAAGGTGGATACAGGTATTACAACGCCTTATTCTTATATAATTGTAAAACCCGGAGATACCCTCAGCAAAATTGCCGTTCGCTATAACACAAATGTGGCTCTGATTAAAAAACTTAACCAACTTAAATCAGATATAATATATGCCGGACAATACCTTAAAATTCCGGCACCGGGCAGCAGATGAATTCCAACGTTATTACCGTTTATCAGAAGAAACCGTTTGGAATAGGATTTATGTTTTCCCTATTTTGTCATATATTGATTCTGATATGCCTTATATATGCTAAAACATATAAAACGCCTGATATGGAAGAACCCATTTATGTGGCTGAAATTATTGATATCTCAAACGAGTTTTTTGAAAATCCTATTTACAATGATATTGATGGAACAGGTTTAGAAGGATCGGCAGGTTTTGATAGAATAGCAACAGATAGAAGTAAAGGGTATTTCCCATCTGACAGGGTTAATAATGTAGATGGCGGCATTGCCGACTATGCAAAAATGCTTGAAAAGAGCGTGGCCGGATTTACAATGCCTGAACGCATTTCTTCAAAAATGCCAATAACCGCAAACCAACAAAACAATTCAAAAGAATCTTTTTCAGAAAAAATGTATAGGGAAGGGCTTTCGTCAAAAATTTCAGATATAAAAAGCGGCAATCAAGCCGGATACAGCACAAAAAGCTCATCCGACAAAGCAACATATTCTTCAGGAAATTTTTCAGCCAGTAGGTATGAAGGCGCATTGCTTTCAAAACTTCAAAAATCCGGTTCAACCCCAACAGCTTCGGATTTCAATGATTCCGCTTCGGCAATAAAAAATAAAAATTCAGGATCAGACAGGGCATTACAGAATATTAATCCAGAAATTACAAATATTGCTTCAATCTCGCAAAATACTTATATTCCATCCGCATATATCGCTCAAATAAAAACAAAAATTTATGAAAACTGGGAAAAACCATCGTCGGTTCTGCCAAAAAATGCCAAAGCAATTGTTTCTTTTAAAATAAATAAAAATGGCGTTGCATCAGATATTATTATTGAAAAAACATCCGGGTCGGCTGATTTTGATAATTCTGTGGTTAATGCGATTAAAAAAAGTTCCCCATTTCTTTCTTTCCCTTTAGATGTTACCCTTAACATTATAGAGGTATCCGCGGAATTTTCAGCGCGGGGGATACAATGAAAATATTTCATAGAACCATCCTGTTTTTTCTTTTTATGACAACCATATGTTTCTCGCAGGAATCCCGGAAGATTTTTCTTTCAATATCAAAAGAATTTTCCAGCAAAACAGATATCAGCATTCTTTATATAGGACCAGAAAATACATATTTTTCCGATTTTCTCAAAACATTAAAAACAGATTTCAATTATTCAGGATATTTTACGGTTCATACCCTTTATTCCACTGAAAATTTCAATATTTCAGATATGGAAAATTTGATAAAGAAAAACGAATTTGTTTGCGTTATCAAAGTCATAAATAAAAAAGAAATTGATGTGCAATGGATTGATGCAGGAAATTCAGAACGATTTAAAAATAGATATTCTTTATTACCATTTTCATCCGACACCGCGCATATGGTATGCGACGATATTGTATACTGGTTTACAGGGAAAAAATCAATCGCAAAAACAAAAATTGCTTATGTCTCAAATGTCGCCGGAACTCCCCAAATTTTTATTATTGATTACGATGGAAACAATAAAATCCAGATTACAAACTCACCGCATATCAAGGATTTTCCCAGATTTTCGCCTGAGCACAAACTGATTTACATTTCCTATAAATCAGGTACTCCAACACCTGTATTATTTGACGCCAACAGGGGACAGGAAATACCTATTTTTTCCTTTCCCGGGTTAACCGTATTTGCTGATATTTCGCCAATAGGTCCAGAAATGGCTATTATATCAAGCAAGGATGGCAATCCTGAAATATATATTGCCTCTTTCAACGGAGAAATCTTAAACCGTCTGACATATTCATCCAGCATTGAAACAAGCCCTTCCTTTTCGTCTGACGGCGACTATATCGCATTTACATCTGACAGAAGCGGTAAACCTCAGGTTTATATAATGGATAAAAATGGAAATAATGTTAAAAAAATAAGCTATGGATATGATTATGCAATTTCGCCCGCATGGTCTCCGGATGGAAAATATATTTGCTATCTTGTCAGGAAACAGGGTGTTTTTCAAATGGTCCTCTATGATGTCTTAGCTAAAAAAAATACCTTGCTTCCCACAAAAACAGGCTGGGCTGAATCTGTTTCATGGGCGCCGGACAGCAGACATATGGTGTTTGCAAAAAAACAAAATTACACCAGTTCAATATGGATTGTTGATATTTTTACAGGCGAATTAAGGCAGTTAACCGGGGATAAAGAAAACTGTTACAGTCCGTCATGGTCGCGGTAAATCCGCATTAAAAAATGAACACGCAAAACAAATTTAACCGATGGGTTTATCTTTTCCCAGCATTGATGGATTTATCTGTTGCTGCTGTGCTTCTTTTTTCTGCTATAAAAGCAGTGGAACTCGGAGCATCGTCAGTTATTGTAGGAACACTTGGCTCGGTTTGGGGAATAACATATTCCTTTTCAAGCATCATTTTAAGTAATATCATCAATAAAAAAAATGCTTCTGTATTGATGATTGCAAGCTGTGTGAGTTTTATTTTTATCGGCGCATTTTTCTATTTTTGCGCCTCACTTTTCTCGCTTTTTATTCTTCTCTTTCTCTGTGGATTTTGTTCTTCTTTTTTCTTTGTTGGATTTCAAATATTTATGGGAGATCATACATCTCTGCCACCCCATAAAAGTTCTGCCCTTTATACCCTGTCATGGAGCACTGGCATGGCTTTTGGCTCTTTGCTTGAGGGCATACTGATATCAGGGCCGGTTTTCTATGCACAACTTCCGATAATCCTTTCCAGCATAATTATTATTGCAGGCGTGATTATTGCTGGAAGGGTAAATAAAAATTCCCAGAATTTTTATAAGGAACCTATGGAGCCAGAAAGGATTGATGTTAAATCCCGGATAAAAAATTATGTAAGGATTGGGTGGATAGAAATTTTTACTGTCGCGCTTGTTACAACAGGGATAAGATATCTTATCCCTAAAATGACCATATCATTTTTTATGTTCAGCAAAACAATGGCAGGAATTGCGGTTTTTATATTTTTTATTTTTCAAGCCGTCGGTGGCTATGCTGTGTCATTTTTTCGTATATTTAGATACAAAATTTCTTCACACCATTTTATGAAGATTCTGGGGATTATTTCCCTAATCATACCACTGATTTTTCGCTGCAATGCATCAATCTTTATATTTACCGGTCTTTTAGGAATATATTCGGGATATGCCTTTTATACGGCTGTCTTTTACTCTATCAATGATGAGAAAAATGCTGGTTTCAATGTGGGAATTAATGAAGCCCTTGTGGGAATTGCATCGGTATGTGGACCTTTTTTGCTTGGTGTAATGCTAAATATAAGCATCAACTGGTTTCTTTTGTTTCCATGCATTATTCTTTTTTTGGCAGGATGTACCCAGCATTACACTGCAAAATACTGCTGAGATTATCCAGCCGGTATATTTATATTCTTTGACCTTGTTCTACAAAATATTATACTAAACAGGTTACATTTTAGGGGGGATGATATGGAAATACTGAATAATTTTAAATGTGATTTAAATGCCGAGATGCTTATGAAGAAACTAAAAATCTCAGAAGGTAGCGAGGATGAGTTAGAATTTAAACACCTGGTAAATACAGCGTTAGATATCGCAAATCCAAAAGCTGTTTATCTTGAAGGTTTTATTAAAACAAAAGGTGATGATTTTGTGATTATAAATGGCGTTAAATTTACAAGCGCAACCCTAAGAAAAAATCTTCAAGATATTGAAAGGGTTTTTGTGTATATCGCAACCTGCGGTGTTGAACTTGATTCAGTAAAATTTTCTCACAATGACTTCTTGAAAGAATACTGGTGGGATATCATAAAAAACCATTTCCTTGAAATAGCAAGAAGCAATCTTATAGAATATATCAAAAAAAGATATATGCTTACAAAAACAGCCATAATGGTTCCCGGCGGTGGCGAAGCCGGCATCTGGGATATTAGCCAGCAAAAACAACTTTTCAGTTTATTTGGAAATGTTGAAAAACTTATTGGCGTAAGATTGACAGAAACATGCCTTATGATTCCCAATAAAAGCGTATCGGGAATTTTATTCCCGACAGAAAAAGACTATCATGGTTGTAAACTTTGCAGAAGACATAATTGCCCTGGAAGAAAAGCTGAATTTGACGAACAATTGTGGAATGCCCTGGGAATAGAAACAAATTTAAAAAGATAAATATATCATATTCTTTCACATTGATTGTCTTGTGTCTACAGGTCTTCCCCACACAATAATTTGACAGAGAAAAGGATAAATTATAATGTATAAGAACATGTTCAAACAGGGGGGAAAATGAAAAGAAAAATCTTTATAGTATCACTGTTGTCTGTTGTTATTTGCAATTTTCTCTTTGCCCAGGATATTGATGTAAAGGAGGCATTTTTCCAGAAATTTGCCAGCAGATACGCAGATGTTAGTGCTGTAAGCGCAACCCTTGAAATCAATATGTCAATAGCAGATTCTGTAATAAAAATACCGATGAGTATGTGGATAAAGGATAACAGAATCCGCCTGGATGCATCCATTCCCACTGTTGGCAAAAATGAATCCGCTCAACAGATTATTCTGCTAAACAACAATATTATAAGTGTATATAACAATTTAAAGAATACCATAATGACTGTTGATTTGGATAGATTATCAAACAATTCCAAAAAGAAACCTATGAACAAAAAAAGCCTTATTCTTACAGCAGACACTGAATTATTAAATAAGATTAAAGAAAATGTGGATGTAAAGGAAACAATGAAAAATGATAAAAAATTTTATCTGCTCACAATGGATTTTGATACCATAATTAATAATTTGAATATTAAAAAAAATAAGCCCATGTTTTTTAAAAAATTGGTTTATAGGGTTGATTATGAAACACTTATCCCTGTTACACTGGAACTTTATGGCGATACGGATACACCGGGTATATGGATTAATTTTATAGAGATAAAAACAGAAGATGTTTCTGACAGTGTATTTGATATAAAATTTCCTGACGATGTTAAAAAAATTGATATAACCGATTCCATAAAAGGTATCCTGACACAATAATTCTTTTTATTCCTATTTTGCCAAAAAAAACAAAAAAGTACCGGCTTTATTAATTTTTAAGATTATTAATAAAGGAGATAGAAAAAATGAAAAAAGCATTGGTTGTGTGGGGTGGTTGGGATGGCCATGAACCCAAAAAATGTGTGGATATTTTTGTTCCTTTGCTTTCTGAAAATAATTTTGAGGTTGAGATTTCAAACACGCTTGATTCCTTTCTTGACGAAAAAAAATTAGAACCGCTTAATCTTATCGTAATTTGCTGGACCATGGGAACAATCACATCGCAACAAGAACAAGGACTGCTTGCCGCTGTGAAAAATGGAATTGGGATTGCAGGATGGCACGGTGGAATGGCCGATTCGTTTAGAAATAATACAGAATATCAATTTATGGTTGGCGGACAATGGGTTGCGCATCCAGGCGGAATAGTAAAATATAGGGTAAACATCATGGATAAAAAAGACCCAATAACAAAGGGTATTGATGATTTTGATGTGGAATCAGAACAATATTATATGCATGTTGATCCATCAAATCATGTCCTTGCGACAACAACCTTTGAAGGCACAGATGATACCCCTTGGATAAAAGGTTGCGTTATGCCTGCGGCATGGAAAAAAATTTATGGAAAAGGCAGGGTTTTTTATTGTTCTGTGGGGCATGTTGCAAAAGACTTTGAAATACCAGAGGCAAGAGAAATAGTAAAAAGGGGTATGCTGTGGGCAGCCAGATAAAAAACCATCTATTTTTATCAATTTCTTTTATGAAAAGGAGGTCAATATGGAAAAACTTAAGGTTGGAATTATTGGCTGTGGAAATATAAGCGGTATATATTGTAAACGGCTGAAAGAATTTGATATTATTGACCTTGTTGCTTGTTCAGACATTATCCTGGAAAGGGCCCAACAGAAACAAAAGGAATTTAATATACCAAGGGCTTGCACTGTGGAGGAAATCCTGGCAGATCCGGATATTGAAATTATTGTAAATCTTACAACTCCAAATGCCCATTACCAGGTTGCCATGTCATCTCTGAACGCCGGAAAATCTGTTTATAACGAAAAACCGCTTGCCATAAACAAAAAACAGGACAAAGAAATATTAGAAATCGCGGAGAAAAAAAATCTTTTTGTTGGATGCGCCCCCGACACATTCCTTGGAGCTGGAATACAAACATGCAGAAAGATTATTGATGACGGCCTTATTGGGGAGCCTGTTTCTGCAACCGCATTTATGGTTTGCCATGGACATGAATCATGGCATCCTGAGCCTGAATTTTACTATAAACCAGGAGCTGGACCCATGTTTGATATGGGACCCTATTATTTGACATGTCTTGTTAATCTTATAGGTCCTGTAAAAAATGTCTTTGCTTTTACAAGAATAACATTTCCAGAAAGAATTATAACCAGTCAACCTAAATATGGATCAAAAATTAAGGTTGAGGTTCCAACCCATATTGCCGGATTATTGGAGTTTGAAAATAAAGCGATTGGAACAATTATTACAAGTTTCGATGTATGGGCGGCAAACCTTCCCAGAATAGAAATTTATGGAACAAAAGGGTCTATAAATGTTCCTGACCCAAATTGTTTTGGCGGACCTGTCCAGATATTTACAGAAACAGAAAAGCAATGGAAAGAGGTCCCATTAACACACAGATATATGGATAATTATAGAGGGCTTGGCATTGCTGATATGGCCTATGCGATAAGAAATAAACGAAAACATAGGGCAAATGGCAAATTGGCATTCCATATTCTTGATATTATGGAATCATTGCATGTTGCCGCAGAAAAAAAACAATCCATTACATTGGAAAGTACCTGTGAAAAGCCTGAACCAATGCCGCAGGGTGAGATTTCATCATAGGCTGTTAATATAGAAATTTTTTTACCGGCAAAGTGCGAGGAGAGAGATTTGAACTCTCATGGGAATTCCCACTGGATCCTAAGTCCAGCGCGTCTGCCAATTCCGCCATCCTCGCGGTATATAAATTTTATCCTTTTTGAGCGATTTTTCAATAACATATTGAAATATCTAACCAGCGACGTATTATGAATATAGAAAGCGATTGGCATATACATTCACACCATTCCTGGGATTGTACCTCAATGTCCATAGCAGAAATTGTTAAGATTGTCCCTTCCAAAGGAATAAAAAAATTTGGTATAACAGACCACATCAACACAAGAATCAACATGCCAGACATTGAAGCATCAAGAAAGGAATTTCTTAAAAATCGGGTTTCTGGTTTTCATTTTGGGGTTGAAGCAAGCTGTGTATCTATGTGGGAAATTGAACAGATTAAAAAAGGCGTTTATGACAAGAAAGCAATCAAAGGAATAAGA
>CAZSTE010000013.1:0-12231 GCA_964609735.1 uncultured bacterium | reverse complement strand
AAACAGGATATGTGATACCGCAAATGAAAAATCACAGGGCCATTGAGATTGTTGTAACCGAAAAAATTCTCTTTGAACTTGGATTTGGTCCATTCTTGGAAAAATGCGTAATTTGTGGTTCAGAAAAGAATCTGAATTTTTTTAGCGGGAAGCTCGGTGGAATTGTTTGTGCGCATTGCCATATAAAAGAACCAACAGCCTTTCAACTGCCCAAAAACCATCTTCAGGCACTACGATTTTTTCACAAGATTCCTCTAAGCCGTATTTCAATGATAAAATACATTCCGGAAGGGATTTTTATAAATCTGATGAAATGCTTGGATGAAATTGTCCACTATCACATAAACTGAGGTCAATGAAAGCAATTAAGGAAAATAAAATTGTTGAGATGCTGTATCACGCAATAGAAAAGGCAAGTTTTACCATTGAACCATCAATCAAGCAATTGCTGATTGATGCGCGAAAAAAGGAAAAAAATCCGGTTGGTAAAAAGGTTCTGGGCGTAATCATGGAAAATCTCAAAATTGCGCATAACAAGCATCTTCCCATATGTCAGGATACAGGGATGGTTATTGTTTTTTTTGAAATTGGAAGTGATATTCGCATTGAATTTCATAATTTTGCCACCATCCAGCAGATTGTAGACGAAGCAGTAAGAAGGGCATATAGGGATTTTTATTTAAGAAAATCTGTTGTTGGCATTCCTGAAAGAAAAAACACCCGGGACAATTCTCCTGCTGTGGTATGGTGTAAAAATGTTGCCGGAGATCAATTGAAATTTTCATTAATGATTAAAGGTTTTGGTTCTGAAAATATGACAACCCTTAAAATGTTCACGCCAAATATCTCTATTGGGGAAATTATAGAATTTGCGGTAGGATGTGTAAAGAAGGCAGGCCCAAATCCATGTCCGCCTGTTTTTCTTGGTTTGGGAATGGGTGGCACCGCAGAAAAGGCAGTATTGCTTTCAAAATGCGCACTATTGAATGTTGGTCGGAGAAGAGACAAGAAAACAGGTGTTTTTGAGGAAGAAATAATTTCAAGAATCAACCGTCTTGGTATTGGACCTGCTGGATTGGGTGGAAATATTACCTGTCTTGATGCACGAATAAAAACATATCCAACGCATATTGCCGGATTTCCTGTTGCTGTTTCACTTTCGTGCTGGGCGCACAGAATGTATAGGGAGATACTTTGATTAAAATAAAGACCCCTCTTGATGAGAAAACAGTTGCCTCATTACGTGCGGGTGATTTTGTTGAAATAAGTGGAGATATATACGGTGCAAGGGATGCCGCACACAAGAAATTTATTGAAATATTAAAAAACAATGAGAATCTGCCTTTTGATATTAAAGGACAAATAATTTATTATGTTGGGCCAAGCCCTACACCGCCTGGTTTTATTGTTGGTTCGTGTGGTCCAACAACATCCTCAAGAATGGATAGATATACGGTAAGATTACTTGCCTGCGGCTTAAAGGGTATGTTAGGCAAAGGTATTCGTTCAAAACAGGTGAAAAATGCAATTGTGAGATATGGCGCGATTTACTTTGTTACATACGGCGGATGCGGAGCATATCTTTCTCAGTTTATCAAAAAATGGGAAGCAATCGCATTTTTTGACCTTGGTCCAGAAGCGGTTTATAAAATTAAGGTTGAAAAATTTCCGGCAGTCGTTGGCATTGATAGCAAAGGAAACGATGTTTATTCTTTTTAATTCGCCTCTTATTCTTCTTGCTGGTTCATTTTTCTCATAAAATACCCTATTTTTTTAATTTTCGCGTATCTTTATTATGCATATTTTTAAAAATATATAATATAATAATAATAATAAGCGCCCATAGTTCAACTGGATAGAACGTCGGGTTGCGGACCCGAAAGTTGCCTGTTCAAATCAGGCTGGGCGCGCTCGGGGCGTGGCTCAGCCTGGTTTAGAGCGCTTGGTTCGGGACCAAGAAGCCGGTGGTTCAAATCCACTCGCCCCGACTTTATTTTTATAATAATGGGGATTTTGACAATAATGGAGTTTTGAGATACCCTTTTCAGAGAATAAAATTTCTCATATTTTTGATGCAACCAGGAAATATAAATATCTAATTTTATTTAGAATAATCCATTATAACAGGGGAGGAAGAATAATGAAAGAAATGTTTGAAATTAGGTGGCATGGACGGGGTGGGCAGGGAGCAAAAACCGCGGCCTTGTTATTTGGAGATGCCGCCTGTTCAACAGGTAAATATGTTCAGGCCTTTCCTGAATATGGACCTGAAAGGATGGGAGCGCCTGTTGTTTCTTTTAATAGAATAAGCTCACATCCAATAAGAACCCGCGGTCCTATTAGTAATCCAGATATTGTTGTTGTTCTTGATGTGTCCCTCGTTGATCAGATTGATATAAAAAGCGGGCTTGACCCTGACAATGGGAAAATTCTTTTGAATTCATCAAGGGATCCCCAAGAATTAAAAAAACAATTGGATTTCAATGGTCAGATTTTTACAGTTGATGCCTCTAAAATATCGCGTGAAACAATAGGAAGGGATATACCAAATACACCTTTGATGGGCGCTCTTATCAGGATTACAAATCTTCTTGATATTGAGGATGTAATAAAGGATATACAACATAAGCTTGAAATTAAATTCAAAAACAAGCCCGATGTGATAGAAGGAAATTTAAAGGCAATAAGACAGGCATATGATTTTGTAAAGGGTTCAAACTGAGGGGGTGAATATTGGAAGAAAAAAAACTATCATGGAAGCAATTGCCTGACGGAGATGTGTTGCAAGCAGGCACATCAAAAAACTTCAAAACAGGAAACTGGAGAAATATAAAGCCGTTGCATCTTCCAGAAAAATGTATCCATTGTCTTATCTGCTGGGTATATTGTCCGGATAACGCCATAAAAACCCAGGATGGAAGATTTGTTGGTTTTGATTATGATTACTGCAAGGGGTGTGGAATATGCGCACATGAATGTCCCAAAAGCGCAATCGTAATGGAGTCTGAACAAAAATGAAGAAAAAAATACTAATATGGATTGTTTGCATATTAATTATTTCAGGCTGGCTTGCCTTCTTTATTGAGTATGTTGTTGCAAAAAACCACATTGCCCAGCTTCAGATTCGCATTGAAGAAATTGATTCCCAGTTAAAATCGGTTGGAGCCATATCGAAAAATCTTGACCAATCTATTTCTGATATTGAAAAAATGATATCTGAATTTGAAAAGATTAAGGTTTCCCTGGAACAAACACGCAATAAGATTGACAAGGCAAGCAAATAAGAGTAGATTAGAGGTTTTTTCTTATTTGATTTATAACAGCCGCGCCCTCATATACAGCAGAAACAATCTGTTTCATTGATCCAGAACGGATATCGCCGCACGCATAAATTCCATTAGTGGATGTAAGAAAATTTTGGTTTGTTATTATGTATTCTGTTTTATCGCGCTTGATATCTGATGGAAGAAATTCAAATGATGGTTTGAATCCAGCAAATATAAAAATGCCGTCTGTTTGTACTTCAATAACATCTGATTCTGTCTGGACAAGGATTTCTTCCACCTTGTTTTCCCCTTTAATTTCAATCGGGGTTCCCTTAATTACTGTTATCCCATTAATAAGGGTGTTTGCGCTGCCTGGCGATTTAATCCATGTGATAGAACCTGAAAATTGTTTGAGAAAATTTATTTCGGATTCCAGCATGGATCCTTCGCCAATAACAACCACCTTTTTATTCCTGAAAAGCGGGCCGTCGCATAACACGCAGTAAGATATGCCCCTTCCTTTAAATCTATCCTCGCCTTTTATATTAAGTTGTTTGGGTATAGAACCAGAAGCGACAATAATATTTTTTGCCTGGTAGGTTTGAATTTCTGTCTGAATTGTGAAAGAATTATCAGATTTTTTTACACTTTTTACCTCTTGGAAAATAAAATTTGCTCCACGTTTAAGGGCCTGGCTATAAAATTTCTCAGCAAGCTTGGTTCCTGATATTCCATCTGGAAACCCGGGATAATTTTCAATCTTCTCAATCCAGGCAAGTTTTCCGCCAGGATATGTCCTTTCAATTATAGCAAAAGAAATGTTTGCCCGTGCTGCATAGATTGCCGCTGATATTCCTGCTGGTCCGGAGCCAATTATTATGATGTCCATTATGTCCATTGTTTATTCCTAATAAAGAAGATAAAATCCAAAAAACAGCAAAATAAGCCCAGCTACTATCCTGATGGGTTTTGCATATTTTATCATATTCTTCTGCAGGTTTTTTAGGTTTGATAGAAAAACAGCAAACAGGAAAAATGGGATGGTTAGGCCAATAGAATAAGCAAAAAGCATTATTGTTCCTTTTATCACGGTTTTCTGGGTTGCAGCCATTGTTAGTATGGCGCCTAATATGGGGCCGACGCATGGTGTCCAGGAAATTCCCAATGCTCCGCCAAAGAAAACAGCGCCCAATCCTGTTGGTTTTTTTGTAAATTTAGGAAATATCATTTTTGAAAAAGAAAAAAAATGCGTCATTTGAAGTGTTTCAAGAGCGAAAATTATCATTATTATTCCTGCGAGAATTCTAAAAAAGCTGATATGCTGAATAAGAAATTTACCGATGCTTGTGGCTGACGCTCCCAAAATAGTAAAAACAATTGTAAATCCAAGACACATCAGGCCAACCGAAAAAAATAAGGACTTTTTTTTTAAGAAGATGTTTTCAATCGATGTTCCTGCAAGGAATGAAAAATACACAGGAATAAGAGGGAGTATGCATGGGGAAAAAAACGAAACAATGCCGCCAATAAAACCCGAAAACACACCCGCCATTTCTGGATAAAGGATTTGTTCAGGCATCCCCGTAATATTTTATATAACAGCCTTGAAAAAAATGTGAGATTTCCTTTTGAAATGTTTCCATTTCTTCCTTTGAAAAAGGTTCGCCGCCATCAAATTCCTTTTTAACCCCAATCTTCCTGAATTGTTGAAGAACGTATTTCTTTGCTCCTTTTATCTGAACCGCAATTTTTTTCAAATTATCAAGGCTATGAAATCGTCTTACCAGCGTTGTTCTAAACTCATAGTCAATTTGCGAATTTAATAAAATCTGTGTGGATTTGATGATATTTTTCATTGTTTCCTCTGTAATGGAAATGCCTGATATCCTTGAATAAAATTCGGTTTCCAGCACATCCTTTATATCCATTGATATCCCGGTTACAAGGAAATTTTTGATAAGATATTCCATCTTATCCGGAAATGTTCCATTGGTGTCTATTTTAACATGCATGCCAATATTTCTAATTTTTTCGATAATATCAAAAAGAAAATCAGAGATAAACGGTTCGCCGCCCGTAATAACAACACCATCAATAAAATCTTTGTTTTCTGTCAGATATGATTCAATGTCTGACCACTCAACGTCGACAAGGTTATCGGGTGTTTCCACAAGCTGCCAGTTTTGGCAAAAGGGACATCTGAAATTGCAGCCTGGCAAAAATATTACAGAACTTATCTTTGAATTCCAATCACAAAAAGAATTCTTTACCCAGCCTTTGATGGGATAACGCATAAAAACTCCAATGATAGCAATCTAATTGAACCTACGGTTTTTTATATCTTATTCTAACCTGATATAAAAGCCTGGCAGAAACCCGTTTTGGAACCTTATAGGATTTATTTTTATAATATCTGGAAGATAGGAATATGGTTTTTTCAACCGTATGTAGCATTGCCATACAATTTTTACACTGTGCAAGATGTTTTTCAAGATTTTCAATAATGGATTTGTCTAAATCGTTATCAATATACACTGAAATCAATTCCAAGCATTTTTTACATGTTATCATCGCGTTCCGATTTCTACCCGTTGCTGAAAATACTGAGAAAGTTTATCCCTTAGGAACATTCTGCTTCTGTGGATTCTTGATTTCACAGCAGGCACAGATAACCCCAGCATTTTGCTGATTTCTTCTGTGGAAAAGCCTTCTATATCGTGCAAAACAAAAATTGTTTTATATTTTCCAGGCAAGGCATCAACGGATTTTTCAATCAACATTTTTAATTCTTGATTGTGAAGATGCGCTTTTGGATTTCCTGACCAGTCAGATATTTCCAATGGATATTTTTTGTCTTCTGAAAAACTTTGCGAGTCAAATCTGACAAGAGGAATTTTCTTTTTTCTCATTTTCATAAAGGCATTATTTGTTGCTATTTTATAAAGCCAGGTTGAAAAGGCTGATTTACCTTCAAATTTTGGAAGGGCATAATAGGCATTAATAAATGTTTCCTGTAGAAGGTCAGCAGCATCTTCTTTGTTTCCAAGAAGCTTTAGGCCAAGATTATAGATACGAGCCTGATTTCTTTTGACCAATTCTTCAAAAGCAGCATGATCCTGATTTTTTGCCCTTTCAATCAGGTCGTGTTCTTTGATAACAGCCAAGGCATCAGATTTTTTCATATCTATATTATAACAGAATTTATTTAAAATTCATCTTCCAATAAGTATAGCCATTCCGGCAGCCAAAATGACAGTAGCAAAAATCTTTCTTAATTTTGTGTTGTCCATGTGCATGCTTATTGTTGCGCCACAGATGGCAGCGAAAACAGCAACAATGCCTGTAATTGTTCCTATTCTTATGCGAACAAATCCATGATAAATATATCCCATCACAGCAGAAAGAGAATTAAACATCACAACCGGAAGCGTGGTGCCTATACATATATTCATTGGGATTCCAACATATATATGAAGAAGAGGCACAAGAATTATGGCGCCGCCAACGCCGCTTATTCCTGAAAGAATGCCGCTGGTAAGACCTATCAGCAATAATTTCATCCATGAGAAATGAAAATTATTATCACAGATTTCAACAGAATCCTTTTTTTCTCTCCACATATGAAAAGATAGAAAAATGGTTAGACAGGAAAAAAAGATTTTTACTGCAATATCCGGTAAAGTGGCGGTTATTAAACTGCCAACCTGGGCGCCTATAATGCCTGAACAAATAAGAAATCCAGCAGTTTTGAAATTTATATGGTTTCCTTTCATGTGAACCAAAAATGCTGAAAGGGATGAGAATACAATGATAAGAAGGCTTGTACCGATTGCCTCCTTGATTGAAAATTTAAACAAAAGATAAAAAACAGGGACATAGATTGAACCGCCGCCCATGCCTGTTAATCCGCAGAGAAAACCCGCAATAATGCCGGTTGCAATAGATTCACCAATGAGGACGGCAGTCATTGGTTAATATGGAATAGGTTCGTGCCAGAGGATCATATCAAGGCTGTTATGGTCAACCGGGCATGGACCAAGTGGTGTTACCCAATTATGGTTTGGCCAATTTCCACAATCAAATTTCAATCCGTTTTTTGCCAGTTCAACAGGGCATGCATTATAAAATTGATGATAACCCTCGTAGGTTTGGCAGCCATCGGATGTTCTTCCACATTCTTGGCAAACAAATTTTGGAACGATGCCAACCCCATATTTTGGAAGGTATCCCATAAAATGTATTTTTCCACCGCAGTTTATACAGGTATAACCCTCAAATTTTGTAAAATTCAACTTAAGAAATTGTGCCGCTGGAACAGCGCTGACTGAAAATTCATCATTATAGGTAACAGGCAATATGATCATTTTTGGAATGGTAATATTATGTCTTTCAATTGTTTCATAAAATTTTAGCGTGCCATTTCTAATATAAGGGGCAACCCTGGATTGGTCTATTTCCTGACCGCTGTGAACAGAAGATGTCATAATGATAAGAAGACAAGCAGCTCCAATAAATCCATTGATGCTGCCAAAAATTCCTCCGATAATTCTGTCAATGAATGCTTTTATTTCAACCTTTTTTCTCACCAGTTCCAGTAAAAGGATAAAGGTAAGGGCAAGAACAATGCTTGAAAGCGTATAGAAAATAAGATTTACAGGCGTTCCAGTAATGCCAAATCTGGTAAAAAGATGAACTGGCGCAGGATAAACAAAAGATCCTACGATAATGCCAAATGCGATTCCCGCTATATCAATAAGTGTTCCCAATAACCCTCGCGCGGCGCCACCAAGAATACCGGCCAATATAAACATAATTATAATAATATCCAGGCCACTCATTATACTATGATATCATTTTGTAGAAATTGAGAAAAATATATAAGGTTAAAAAACAATTTTATTTATTATATAGTTATTTATGAGATGGCGGAGGAAATTTTTTCATTTTCTCCTGGTGGCTTTTGATATATTGCGTTTTGATTTCATCGCGGCGTTGTTTTAATAATTGATATTCCTTATTGTCCCTTAAATTCGCTTCAAGCCTGGCCCGCATCTGTTTTTGAAGCGTTTTTATCTGTTCAGCCATTTGTTTCAACTCCCGGTCTTGATTGATAGCTGTTTTTTCAATATCAAACATTTTCCGTTGAATCTCAAGGATTTCTTTCGTTTTACTGGATAATTCTTCTTTGGTTTGAAAGGGTTTTACACATGATTCTGGTGGCGATTGAACTGTTTGGTTTTTCCCAACCCCCGCAGCAGCTTTGTTATAAGAGGCAGTCATTAACATTCCAGATATCATAAACAAACAAAGTATTTTTTTCATTTTTCCCCCCAGCTTTTGTTTAACATTAATTAGACGAAAAATTATTGTTAGAGGTTTATTTATATAATATATATAATAAGCAATAATCAACCAGAATTCAAAAATTGACACTGAAAAGAGTAGATGATTTAATATTTCAAAAGAAGTGCTTACGATTTAGCAATAGTTCTTTATTTAATCTAAAATTGCAGGCGGGACAATTTTCCAAAGGAGGAAAATGAGAAATATTATAAAAATGTTTATATTTGGATTTATTCTGATTTCCGGAGGATGTATTTTTGCCGATGTGCATCCTGCGCAAAATTATAGGTCAAAAAATGAACCTGTATTGCCATCGCCTGACGGCACAATATTTTGTGAGGCAGAAGAGTTTAGCGTTGTTAAGGGCGCCTGGCAACCCAAAAATTGGGGAGAAAATTATTTTGCTGCAACATTTGCCAATACCTTTCTTTCAAGAAAGGCATTTCTGGGGGCTCCTGAACAGTGCGATGAATCAGTCGCAACCATTAATGTTCAGATTACACAATCTGGCAAATATCTTGTTCTTGTTAGATATGAAGCGCCATACAGATTTGAAACACAATTTACTGTAAGGGTTGAGCAAAACGGGAAAACCCTTATGAATAGATTGTATGGAGCAAGGGATAACATCAAGATATGGGCATTTGGAGAAAAACTGAAAAAGGAGGTTGCATGGCCATGGGGTGCCGTTGAAAATATTGTGTGGGAAGGACATAATGCCTATGTTGATTTAACGCCCGGCATAGCAAAAATCTCTATTATTGCAGGAAAACAACCTTCTCCGGGAGCAAAAAGAAATGTTGATATTATAATGCTTACGCAGGATGAGGAACAGGTAAAAACAAGAATTGAAAAGGAGCCATATCTTCCTCTTGATGGATGGCTTACCCAGGCAGGCGATGTATGGATGAGGGTAACAAATACCGGGCCAGAAAAAATAACTATAAAAAGTTTAGCCCTTATGGCTGGTCCATTTCAACAGCACTCTCCTTATTATATGCATATAAGAAACTGGAAGCCGGTAAATATTTCTGTCGAAGCAGGTCAGACAACCGAATGGATTGAGGTTGGTTCCACAATGGATTCATTAAATGATGGGCAGTGGGGTTTCAACACAAATGGAGGATGCATTATTGAATTTGGACTGAAAGAGGCATCGGGAAATATAAAAACAATAAGACAATGTACCATAAGACAGGCTGGTGATTTAAAACTGGTTGGTTTTGCTGATACCCGATATTGCCAGAAAATTCTTATGCCACATGAAGCAATTAATGACCTGCTTGCGTATCTCAGAAAAGTAAAACCATATGGAAAGAAACCCGAAAAAACATTAATTTTTGCGGTATCAGACATAAAAGAATTTACTGATCTTTATGGATTTTCTGACAAAGAAAATATTTATGTTGACTGGCGCGATAGAAATGCCTCACAGCTTGAGCAGATTTGCAAAGGATTAAGCGAAGAAAAAAGAAAATCGTTGCGGGTGGTAAGCCTTGGAGACGAAATAGCCCTTCCCGAACCATCTGCAAATGAAGCAACAACACTATTTATTGAATATCTTAAAGCCAATGGCGTTAATCCAAGAGATCTTACTCCTTCGGGCGATTGGAATAACATCGTATATAATCCAGACCCAAAAATAAAAAATGAAAATCCTTATATTTTTTACTGGTCAAAAAGATATCAACATTATTATGGTATACAACAGATAAAAAAGCTTACCGATGTATTAAGAGCATATCTTCCAAATGCTAATATTGGAGCCAATTTTTCACCCCATGCTGGAGGGTATGTTCATTCATATCTTGGAGAGATTTTCCAGTGGGTTAATTGTTTTAGAGAAGATGGTCTTACCATGCCATGGTCAGAGGATTATATCTGGCAGATTCCTGTTGGTAGTCCTCAGATGAATGAAATAAATCTTGATTTATTCAGGGCGGGACTCAGGGGCAAGCCAGACAGGAAAATTCATTATTATGTGATGCCGCATTGGCCGGGTAATACCCCAAATATGTGGAGAAGACAATTTTATGGAGCTCTTGCCCATGGAATGAAAATTATTAATCTGTTTGAATTTCATCCTGTCTGGATAGCATATACAGAAAATCATGTTTCAAGCCCGGAGATGTTTGCGATGGTATTAAAAAGTTTCAGGGAATACGGGCTTTTTGAGGATATTATTCAACAGGGATATGTAAAAGAAGCAAAAACCGGTTTATGGTTCAGCGAAATCGCAGATATATGGTCTGATAATGCGGGTTCTTTTGCAGCAGGGAAAAGAGCCCTTTACATTACAATAAGAAATAATCAGATACCTCTTGATTTTGTTGTTGATCAGGATGCTCAGGATGGCACATTAAACAAATACGCAACCATCTTTCTTGCGGATAGGCATGTTTCCACGTCTTCCTCAAAAAAACTCGCAGAATGGGTGCAAAATGGCGGAACGCTTTTTATGACTGCTGGCGCCGGAATGTTTGATGAATATAACAGGCCCAATACCATCATAAAAAATCTTTCAGGTATTGAGCAAATGGATATAGTTGAACCAGCAGAAAGCAGGGTTGAATTTATTAAACAGGATTTACCCTTTACCAAACCGTGTACAGAGATCAATACATTGGAAGGTTCCACAAAGCCTGTTGCTGTTTTTGGAGCAATAGCAAGGATTAGGCCTTCTTCCTCTTCAAAGATTATCAGTGAATTTTTTGATGGTTCACCCGCAGTGGTTACCCGTCAGTATGGAAAGGGCAAGATTATCTATTGCGCTTTTTTACCTGGGTTAAGCTATTTCAAACCGGCAATACCTTTGAAACCTGTTGATCGGGGTTCAACAGATGATGCAATGTCGCATTTCTTGCCGGTGGATTTTGAATCCAGTGTTGGTTCTCTTATCAGAACAGCTGTTACTGAAACACCAACCACCTTTGTAAGGGATAAGGATGGCAACCCAATTGGCGTTGTTGAGACCACGGTAATAGAGTCAAAAAATGGTATTGTGATACCATTGATTAACTGGAGTACAAAACCCGTACAAAATGCACAGATTGAAATTAATATGGATATAAACAAAAAAAATGTATCCATGGCAAGTGGTAATTCAATAAACCTGATTGAGGTTCAAAAAGATAGAGCAATTGTCGGTGTGGATATTGATATTGCCGATGCCATAATAATAAAATAAAAATAACATGAACATGCACTTCCGTGGATATATATGATGAATAGCTAATAATGACAAGGCGTTGATAAGCAAAGAAAGGAGTAGAATTTATTTTCATTAAACTAAACCGGGGGGTAGGATGAAAAAAGTATCAAAGCAAAACCGGTATTTTCTTACAGAAAAACAAAGATAAATGTTCTTTGACAAATTGGGGGAAGGAAAGATAACGGACCACAAAAAAGTTGCGGCGAATATCTACCGGGATTCCTATGAGATTTCTTTGCGAAATCACAAAAAAGAGTCGGTGCTGGTAAAGGTAAGGGAACATCAATACGGAGACTGGATAATCCTGCTGCCCAGTCCTAAATACACCAAAAAAAACGCTAATACCCTGGAATTTGCGGTGCTGGTGGAAGCCGACGAGCAAGCCACCATCACTTATACCTCCGAATATAA
>CAZSTE010000012.1:0-12962 GCA_964609735.1 uncultured bacterium | reverse complement strand
CGAAAAAACCCTTATTGAATATGAAAATCAATTGTTTTTCTTGCGGGTATCTACCATACATTCGCTTTGCAATAATTTACTTAAAAGATTTTCTTTCCTTTTTGGGATAGATCCGAATTTTTCAGTTTGCGAACCAGAGCAATGTCTTCTTTATTTTAATCTAGCCATTGACAAATTTCTTAAAGAGATTAATGAAAAAGATGAAAGATTAAAACCATTGGAGGCGATGAAATTAAAGACATTTTTGGATTATATAAACCAGCTTAGGCAAACCCATCCCCATGTGTTTCTTGGGCAACCGGCTGATTCAACGTTTACAAAACCCATCTATGACTGTTTCCTTCAGGTGCAGAATAATTATCAGGAGATAAAAAGTCAGCATTCAGTTATGGATTTTAATGACCTGGAAATTTTTACATACAATCTTTTGAAATATCATCCAGAATCATTAAATGTATTATACGATTTTGACGAGTCCGTTGATTTTATGTTTGTTGATGAGTTTCAGGATACAAGTTTATTACAATGGAATATTCTCAAGGAATTTTCAGAGGAGTGGCGTTCTGGCTTGGGTGCGAAGGCTGACAGTTCCGAGACTTATGGATTGTTTCTTGTTGGAGACAAAAAGCAATCCATTTATTTTTTCAGAGGGGCTGAACCAACCGTTTTTCAGGATGTTGATAAATACTATAAAGGGTTTGTCCACAATGAATATTTAAGAAAAAACTATAGAAGTTTTTCAACAATTATTTCATTTGTCAATTCTGTATTTGAAGGAATTTCAGATTTTCCCGGGGAAGAAAAACTTGTTGTTTGTGATGAACTCGCCTCTTTTAAGGACGCCTTCGTAGAAATAAAAATATTTAGAGGCACAGAAGGAGAGAAACTGAAAATTGCGCATGAAAAACAGCTTGAATACGGATGGGTTGCGGATAAGATTATTTCATTGATAAATGAAAAATTTCCCATCTATGATAGAAATACAAAATTCTTTTCGCCTATTAGATTAAAAGACATCGCCATCATTATGCGGAAAAGAACCCATCTGGGTATTCTTGAAGAACAATTACGAAATCATTCTATACCTTTTGTTAATGTTGGAGGCATAGGTTTTTATCAGGAGCCCGAAATTATTTTTCTTGTTTCATTGCTTTGTGCCCTTGCGGATGAATCAGATGACCTGTCTGTGAACAATCTGAAAAACTCTGTTTTTAACATTCAGATGGAAAAAATTGCGGAATGGAGAACCCTTTTTTCTTCTGAATTTCCGGCAGCGGTGCTTGATAAAATTATTGTTGAGCTTAATATGTATTCATTATTACAACAGCAGGCCTGCGCAAATGTTGAGAAATTTTTAATGCTTGTCCATGAAATGGAAAATCTTCCATTATTTGAAATTGCCCAAAATATCAGAGCCATATCAGCAACAAATAACGAAGAACCAAAGGCAGATATTTTTTCTGAACGGCAGGATGCTGTTAGGATTCTTACTGCGCATGGATCAAAAGGTCTTGAATTTCCTGTTGTGTTTCTTACAGGAATTGAACAGGGTATTTCAAAACCCGGAAAAATTGTGGTTATGCACGAAAGAAACCACTCAGACACCTCGGAATATGTTTTTGCTTTCAGAGAAAAAAACCAGAAGGACGATTTTTTTAACCGATATGTTAAAAAGCAGGAAAATGAAGAGAAAAGGATTCTTTATGTCGCTTTGACAAGGCCAAAGCAAGGGCTTGTTATAACAGGTGCAGGCAATAGCAAGGGTGTATGGCTTGATATGCTTGAAAAATTTGAAGGGAAATATCCTGCAAAAGAAATTGAATCAGGCCTTTTTAATAAAATGACTTCCCCTTCATTGCCTCATACAACAGCTAAAACCACCATTACAAAAAAACCAATTTCTCCAATTTCTTTTAGCTCCCAGACAGAAATGTTCGACCCAATCAGCGAAAAATTGGGCACAATAATTCATATAATTGCGTTTGAGGTTTCAAAACAGCTTATTGAGCCGACCGCTGAAAAGCTTATTTCACGGGCACGATTCCTGGCTGAAAAAACAAGGATACCTTTTGATATTGCTGATTTTTCGCAACATATTGCCGGACTTCTTTCAAAAGATATTTTTCCTGTTATCTGTCCACAGAAAAATGCATATAGCGAGATGCCATTTATGATTGAGGATAATGGCCAGCTTATAGAAGGCGCGATAGATAGGCTTATCATTGAAGGGGAAACATGTCGGATATATGATATCAAAACAAGAAAAAGGTCAGAAATAACAAAACAGGATAGAATACAACTTGGAATTTATAAAAAGGCAGTATCCAGCATTTTTGGTTGCAAGGAAATTGAAGGATTTATTATTTTCACTTTTCAGGGTATAATAAAAAAGGTAATTATCAGTAGCCAACAAAAATTAATGCCAGAAGAATAACATAATAATGAGACTTTGGTAATGAATACACAGAAAAAGATTATTTTATCCCTGGTGATTGTATGGGTGATATTGCTAATTTTATTTGGATTTGTTCATTCGGGATTTCTTTTTGGAGGAAAGGTGAAGGTATATTTTTTCCAGAGTCAGGATAATAATCTTTATCTTGTTTCTGTTGAAAAAAAGATAAAACAGCTGATGCCGGAGAAATCCGAAAAGATTCGTTTTGTCATTGAAAAACTTATTCGTGGGCCAGACCAACAGGAATCAGCAAATGGTTTTATTTCCTGTGTGCCTGCTGAAACAAAACTTCTGGATGTAAGGCTTGAAGAAAATATCATCTACCTTGATTTTGATGAGACGGTTGAGACGGGTGGGGGCATCAAGGAGATTAGGGGAAGATTATCCCAGATTGTTTATACAGCGACGCAGTTTGATCCAGATGCTGGCGTAAAACTTTTGATTAATGGAAAGGAGATAAAAAGTTTTAGTGGCGAAGGTATTACAGAGGTTGAAAACCCAATGTATAGGAAGGATTTTTTTGATTTTATAAAAGGAGAGAAAAATGAAACAAAAGATACATCCTCCATATGAAGAAGCTACAATCAGCTGTGCGTGTGGAAATACCGTGATTACCCGTTCCACAAAAAAAGAAATACGGCTTGAAATCTGTTCAAAATGTCATCCATACTATACGGGCAAGCAAAAGTTAATTGATACAGCAGGTATGGTAGAAAAATTCAGAAAAAGATATGGCAATAAAAAATCAGGTAAGGAATAATCTTATTGGCAGGATTGAACTTCTGCACAAAGAATTTGACAGACTTGTTAAATCTGTTTCTGAACCAAGCTCGTTTCGTTCTCCCGAATATAAAGAAAATCTTAAAAGAATTGGAGAAATCAAGGATATGGTTGAAAAGGGTAGGATTTATTGTTCCCTTTTACACAGAATTGAAGAACTAGAGTCCCTGATGGAGGACGAGGCATTAAAAGAAATGGCTTGTGAAGAAATATCCCGGCTTACAGAGGATATTTCTGCGATAGAAAAACAGATTGAAGAGTTTTTCTTTTCTTCACCGGAAGACAGGAAGGATTGTATTGTTGAAATACGGGCGGGCACCGGCGGAGAAGAAGCGGCGCTTTTCGCGCGAGACCTGTTTAGAATGTATACTAAATTCAGCGAAAAAAACAACTTAGACATAGAAATTCTTGATTTTCATGTTTCAGAACATGGCGGATTTAAGGAAATGATATTTCTTGTTCGCGGGCAGAACGCCTATGGCAAATTACGATATGAAAGCGGTGTTCACCGCGTTCAGCGAATTCCTGACACAGAAGCCTCTGGAAGGATTCACACATCAGCTGCGACTGTCGCGGTTTTTCCCTATGTTAAAGAGGAAGAACTTTCAATAAATCCTGAAGACCTCAGGATTGAAACCTTTTGTTCATCAGGGCATGGGGGCCAAAGTGTTAATACCACGTATTCCGGGGTGAGGATAACCCATATTCCAACAGGAATCACCGTAAGATGCCAGGATGAAAGAAGTCAGATACAGAACCGCGCCCGGGCAATGAAGATTTTGAGGGTGCGATTGCAGGATTACCTTAACCAACAAAAACAACAAACCCTGGCCAGCCAGAGGCGGATACAGATAAAAACCGGAGATAGAAGCGAAAAAATCAGGACCTATAATTTTCCTCAAAATAGGTTGACCGACCACAGAATAGGGCTTACCCTGTATAATCTTCAACAGATTCTTGATGGAGACATTACTCAGTTGATAGAGGAATTAAAAAAGAAAAGGAGAATAGATGATGAATAGGATTCATCTTTTTGTTTTTATTTCCTTTTGTATGCTGTTGGTGTGCGGAGGCTATGCACAGGGTGATGAGATGTCTGAGAATATGAGGATTGGGTTAGCGAAGATGTCCGCAAATCGGTTTGATGAAGCGCAGGATTATTTTGAAAAAGAACAACAATCAAATCCCGGAAATAGCCTTGCATATTATTATTCAGGCGAAATTTACTATAGAAAGGCAGATTTTTCAAAGGCGCTTGAATATTATCAAAAAGCCATTGAAATTGAACCTTCAAACCTTGCATATCATTTTAGTGCTGCAATGGTATATTATGCCATTGGTCAGTTTGATAAAGCGATTGAGGAATTTCAAGTAGTGATCACTGGAAATCCTGGAACATACCAGGCTAAGCAGGCAGAACAGTATGTGGCAAGGATTAAAAGTGCACAAAAGGATAGCGGCATACTAAAAAAATGGGAAGCAGGAGAAAAAGCCGGTCAAACCCAGATTATTGGGAAAACACAGGAAACAGATAAATCCCAGTCACCCCAGGTTGGGCAGCAGATTCAGATTGAATCGGTTGTAAAGGATTTAAAATTTGGCACCCTTACGAAAAGAAAAGACGCAAGCAAACTTCTTTATTCTTTTTTCTCTTCCAATCAGCTTCAGCCATTTTTACCTGATTTCATAGACCGTGTCAATAAAGAAAAGGATATCGCAATAAAGAAAAATATCCTGTTTATAATCGGTAAGATTAATACACAACAATCCTATAATTATCTTTTTGAGGTTCTTGATAGTCCTGATCAACTTTTTGATATCAAGATTGTTGCGTTTCAAGCCCTGTATAATTATCTTACCCCTGATTCTGCTGAAAAATTAAAGGACGTTTTGAGCAATCTTGTTCCACGAAGAATGAAGATGCGGGAAGAAATAATTAAAAATATTGAGGCGATGGAAGATAAAATAGACGATATTAAGTTTCAGAAAATTCCGCTTGAGGTAGAAAGAGAAAAAATTAGAGCGACTACCTACACAACCCCTGAGCAGATTGACGCCCAGCTGGCTGATTCTTTCAGGTCGGGGTCTGCTTCAATATGGACATTGCAACAGTATAAGGATATGAAAGCAGAAGCCCGGAATGTTAAAAGAGAAATTGATGCGATGGTAGAGGAAAAAGACAAACAGATAGAAAGGTTAAACAGCCAGATTGCGATGCTGGAGGAAGAAAAAAAACAATACGAGAATCTACTTAAAAAACAATTCAAAGGCACAGGCCAGGTGATTGGCGGCGTAAATACACCCAGAATATCCGAGATGTCAATTTCAAGCGGTTCTGAAGATGAACAAGAACAGGCCCTTGCCCTTTCTTTGATTAAGATTCTTGGCAGATTGGGAAAACCTGAATATATAGATGTTATTGAAAGAGCATGGGAGGAATACAGGTCTAATTTATTTGAGCCTGAATATGGTCTTGTTCGCGCCCAGCTTGGCTATTACGACTATATTACAAAACTTGCAGAAAGACTTCAGGACGATTACCCATCCTCAAATCCCAATGAAGCCGGTTTCAGGGCAGAAATTGCAACTGTGTTGGGTGCGTATCTTTCGCAGAACGAAAATCAGGATTATATAAATTTGCTTGCGTATCTTGCTGAATCCGACCCAAATGAGGTGGTTAAACTTGCAGCCTCTGGCACATTGTCAAAAATTAAAAACAGATAAGGAAATTTGTCTGAAAAGAAGCAATGTCCATCATCTAATAAGCAAGGCTTCAACATTACTTTCAAAGGCAAATATTTGTTGTCCTGTATTTGAAGCAGAGTTATTTCTTTCTTATGTTTTGCATATCCAGAGACATGTTCTTTATATAGATCTTCCTTTTGTGCCAAAATCCAAAGAAAAACAATTTTTTAATCTTGTTTTAAAAAGATGCCAACATATACCTGTATCCTATATATTGGGAAACGTATATTTTTATGAATCCCTTTTTTATATAAAACCAGGTGTGTTTATACCCAGACCAGAGACAGAATTGATTATTGAGAGCGTTTGTTGGTTGTTTCAGGACAAAACCCTGCCATTAAAAATTCTTGATATCGGAACCGGTTCAGGCGTGCTAGCGATTAGCCTGGCAAAAATATTTCCACGTTCAACCCTTATTGCCACAGACATATCAAAAAAGGCGATAAATACGGCAAAGAAAAATATCGCTCTCCATCATCTTCAACAACGTATCTGTATCTTCAGGGCAGATATTATTCCTGATATCTCTAAAACATTTGATATTATTGTTACCAATCCTCCTTATCTTACAGAGGAAGAAATAAAGGACCTTCCAGAGGAGGTTAAAAAGGAACCCCTTTGTGCTGTTTATGGAGGTAAAACAGGGATTGATGTAATCAAAAAAATTATGGAAAGGGCTGTTTTGATTCTCAATCCCGCAGGATTTATTATTATGGAAATATCTCCTTCCAATCTTCATTTTTTTAAGCATATAGATGCGTATGGATTCAAAATATGTGATATACGCAAGGATATAAACGGTATTGAAAGGATTGTGATATTAAAAAGGATTTAATAAAACCTCAACCCTGTGATAAAATTATTTCTGATTAACCGCATAATAAAACATAAAAATGGAAAAATTTGTTATTGAAGGCGGACGAAGGCTTAAAGGAGAGGTTTGTATCTCTGGCGCAAAAAATTCTGTGTTGCCAATTCTTGCAGCGTCGATTATGGGAAAAGGCAAAAGCATCATTCATAATGTTCCAGTGCTTCAGGATGTTGAAACAATGATAAGGATTCTTGAATATCTTGGAGCAAAGGTAATCTTTAACAATCATATACTTGAGATAGATCCCTCTGGAATAAATAGATACGATGCGCCGTATGAATTTGTTAAAACCATGAGGGCATCTATTTCTTTGCTTGGACCGATTGTGGCGACCCAGTCAAGGGCAAAATTTTCACTTCCCGGTGGCTGTGTTATTGGCCCACGGCCTATAGACCTTCATATGAAAGGTCTTCAGCGGCTTGGTGTTGATGTAAAGATTGAGGATGGGTATGTTATCGCTGAAATAAAAAACCGCCTGCGAGGGAACCATATTTTTCTTGGAGGTTTATTTGGTTCAAGCGTTTTGGCGACAGCCAATGTTATGTGCGCGGCTGTGTTGGCGAAGGGAACAACCTTTATTGAATTTGCTGCCTGCGAACCAGAGGTAAGTGATCTTGCAAACTTTCTTGTGCAGATGGGGGCAAAGATTAAGGGCATTGGTTCGCCCTGTCTTACCATTGAGGGCGTAAAAAAATTAAATGGAACTGAATACACAGTAATTCCTGATAGGATTGAAGCCGGTACATTTGCCATTGCCGGCGCAATAACCAGAGGCGATGTTTATATTAAAGATTGCCGGCCATTTTATATGGGAGCTTTTATTGAAAAGCTTAAAGAAACAGGTGTTTCTGTTAAAACGGGTAAAAATTTTATCCATATTAAAGCCGTTCCAAGATGGAAAGCATCCGACATCGTCACCCTTGCATATCCAGGATTTCCAACAGACCTTCAGGCGCAAATGATGGCTTTTTTATCTCTTGCTGATGGCACCAGTGTAATTACGGAAAAGGTGTTTCCTGAAAGATTTATTCATGCAGGAGAACTAAATCGTCTCGGAGCCAATATCCAGATTGATGGAGCCAGGGCAATTATTAGGGGGGTAAAAAAACTTTTTGGCGCGCGGGTTATGGCTTCTGACCTTCGCGCAAGCGCGGCGCTTGTGCTTGCCGGCCTTTCGGCAGAGGGTATCACAGAAATTTTAAGGATATATCATTTGTCGAGGGGTTATGAGAACTTTGAAAAAAAACTTAACAGGATTGGTGCCAATATAAAAAGAACAAAGGACGCATTTCAATGAAAGAAAAAATTAAAGTGGCTGTTGCTGGGGCATCTGGAAGGATGGGGTCCGCAATTATTTCTCTTTTAAAGGATTGTTCTGATATGGAGCTTGTATATGCCTTTGAAGCAAAAGGGCATCCGTCAATTGGATGTGAAATAATTAATGGTGTAAAAATAGCCGATGCCTTTGACAATGCACCAGATTCTGTGGACGTTGTTATTGATTTTACAACGCCCGAATCGACAATCTTAAATATTGCGGAAGCGAGAAAAAGAAAATCAAAACTTGTGATTGGAACAACAGGATTTTCGCCAGTCCAATATGAGCTTATCAGGAATGCGGCAAAGGAAATTTCATTACTTGTGTCTCCCAATATGAGTATCGGGGTTAATATTATGATGGAACTTGTTGAAGAAGCGACCTCTTTGCTGGGAAGCGATTATGAGGTTGAAATAATTGAAACGCATCATCACAACAAAAAAGATGCTCCCAGTGGTACTGCGATAAAAATTGGAGAGATAATAAACAGGGTTAGAAACAGAAAAAACCATGAAGGATTTGTTTATGGAAGAATGGGCACCCCGGGTCCAAGGACAAAACAGGAGATTGGTATTCACGCTGTGAGAATTTCAGAAATTATTGGGGAACACAGCGTTCTTTTTGGAGGCAAAGGAGAAATGCTTGAGATTACTCATCGGTGTTTTAGCAGAGAATCGTTTGCTTCTGGAGCGCTTCTTGCTGCGCGATTTCTTTATAGAAAAGAATGCGGATTTTATGAAATGAAGGATGCCATTGATTGGTTGAGGAAATCGCGTTAACAATGTATATTGTTGGAGGAATATATGTTTCAATTAAGCGAAAGAATGGGTAAATTACAGCCGTATTTATTTGCAGAGATAGATAAAAAATGCAAACAGCTTATATCTGAGGGATATGATATTATAAGTTTTGGGGTTGGAGACCCTGATATGCAACCTGCTGAAAGGATTGTTCAGGCGCTGCAGAGGGCTGTTGAAATGCCATCTGTCCATAGATATCCCTTTGGAAAGGGACGTCTAGATTTCAGGCAGGCAATACGTGATTACTATAAAAAACACAATGATGTTGATCTTGATCCTGAAAAAGAGGTTTGTGTTTTAATAGGTTCAAAAGAGGGTATTGCCCATTTCCCATTGGCGTTTATTAACAAGGAAGACATAACCCTTGTTCCTGACCCGGGGTATCCTGTTTATCAAATAGGAACAATTCTTGCTGGTGGGATTCCCTATTTTATGCCGCTAAAAGAAGAAAATGATTTTCTTCCAGATTTTGGTAAAATTCCAGACAATATATTGGAAAGGGCAAAAATCTTATATTTGAATTATCCCAATAATCCCACATCTGCTGTCGCTGACATTTCGTTTTTAAAGGATGTTATTTCCTTTTGCAAAAAACACCAGATTATTATTTTATATGACGCTGCATATCATGAAATTTATTTTGATGGCAAAAGACCCATAAGTTTTTTATCAATTCCAGGTGCAAAGGATATTGGAATAGAGATGCATTCGCTTTCAAAAACATATAATATGACAGGATGGCGAATTGGATGGGCCTGCGGGAATGAAAGGCTTATTTCAGCCCTTGCCACATTGAAAGAAAATATTGATTCAGGCACATTTGAAGCAATCCAGATGGCAGGCATTGAATGTCTTTCAGGACCCCAGGATAATGTTGAACAGATGAGAAAAATATACCAGAGCCGTCGCGATGTCCTTGTTGAAGGTTTGAAAAAACTTAATTTCCAGGTTAAAATACCGCAAGCAACCTTTTATCTTTGGCTAAAAGTTAACGAAGATTCCATATTATTTGCGGAAAAACTGCTTACGAAGGCCCAGATTGTAGTTAGTCCTGGCATTGGTTTTGGCAGCGCGGGCGAGAAATATGTTAGATTTGCACTTACCGTTAATGAAGAAAGAATAAAACAGGCGATCCAACGATTATCTGAGATGCGTTAAACAATAAAGCCAGGGATATTTCCATTTCCTTGTTATGGTTGAAACACCGCACAATAATATAAGGAGAAATAATGGAGAAAGAACGTGTTGTAATTGTTGTGGGAAGTGATCATGATTTGCCATTTATTGATGGCGCCAAGGAGATACTTGAAAAATTTGGGGTGCCGTATAGAATAGAGATTATGTCGGCTCATAGGAGTTTAGATAAAACCATTGAATTTGCGGAGACGGCTGAAGAAAAAGGAATAAGCGTGATTATTGCATGTGCTGGTATGTCTGCGCATCTTCCTGGCGTGATTGCTGCAAAAACCACACTGCCTGTTGTAGGCGTTCCGCTTCCAACAAGCGAAATTAAGGGAGTGGATTCTCTTTATTCAATGGTTCAAATGCCATCCGGCGTTCCTGTTGGCACAATGGCAATTGGTAAAACAGGTGTGAAAAATGCGGCGATTTACGCCATAGAAATCATCGCCCTTGCCGATGAAGCTATCAGAAAAAAATTAAAGGAATTCAAAAGCCTTTTAAAGTAAAAACAGGGGTGCTCAAATGAACAAATTCGCTGAATACAAGGATGGAATTGAAATTAGCGAGCAAATATTCAAAATGCTTGCGCAATATTCTCCAGAAGGAGTTTTTGATGTATTTGCGTCAGACCAACATAGTTCATATTTAAAGCTTACCGAGTCCTACTTCAAGCATATTGGAATAACAAAAAAACCCGAGGATAATGATGTAAAGCAGGTATGTCTACGATTTGCAAGAAGATTGAAAGGAAACGCCACAGCAGCCCTTTTTAATCATCTGGCTTATCTTGAACCGGGATTTAAGAAAATACTTGGGGAAGATATTATGCTTATTGGACGGCTTGAGGATACCAATACCCAGTCTGTTGATGATGGTAATGGGCAGATAGCCAGATTTTCAGTAAAACCAGAGGATGTGGCGTATGCGGTTGATGGATTTAAAATACTTGTTAAGCTTAATCCATCGCACAAATTAAGCTGGGAGAAAAATATTGAGTTTGCTTCAAATGCGTTTGAAATCTCTAGAAGGCTTAATAAACCCTTATTTACTGAAGCATTGCTTTTCCAGTTGCCCGGCGAGAGCAAGTCTGATTTTGCAAAACGACTTCCTGATGGTGTGGTGGCCATGGCAAAGGATTTTGCGCCGCTTGGCCATTTTTACAAAACACAGGTTCCCCAGTTATGGATTGAAGAAGATGGAAAAATCGTTCAGATTGTCAGTCCTCAGGTTGTAAGAGATGCAGCGGTGGAGATGGAAAAAATTTCCCCGCGGCCCATGCTTCTTCTAAGTGCGGCTGTTGATTTTGAACAATATTACGCCCAGTATGGCATTGTTTGCGATTTAATATCAGGGCCTATGTGTGGAAGGGCATATTTCAAAGAATCTTTTACAGATCCGGCAACAAAGGATTGGGATAGTCTTGAACAATCCTTTGAAAGAATTGCAATTCCCCGTATGAAATTGGTAAGAGGACTTGCCAGTGCAATGTCAAGGCCATGGTGGTATAAATGTTCTTCAATGTCAGACCAGGCAAGATCCTTGATAAAACCGGGGAAAAGACAAACACTTTCTGTAAATGCAGATTTTGGATATTAACAATGAAAAAAATTGGAATTCTTACAGGTGGAGGTGATGCGCCTGGAATGAATTGTGCCATTAGGGCCGTTGTAAGAACCTCTATTGGAATGGGGATAGATGTCATCGGGATCAAAAGAGGATTCCGGGGTTTATATGAAAACGACATCATTCCGCTTAATGCAAGAAGCGTCAGCGGCATTATAAATCGTGGAGGGACAATTCTTCGTACAATAAGATTCCCTGAATTCAAAGATTTTCATATTCAGAAAGAATGTTTTGGCAATATGCAAAAGGCAGGCATTGAAGGCCTTGTTGTAATAGGTGGGGATGGTTCAAGCCGTGGCGCATATGCCTTTTCCAAAAATTTTGATATTCCTGTTGGTGTGGTTCCCGCTTCAATTGATAATGATGTTTATGGGACAGATTATACAGTGGGTTTTGACACTGCGGTGAACACCGCATTAGATGCGATAGATAAAATTAGGGATACTGCAACAAGCCATGAAAGAGTATTTGTTGTTGAGGTGATGGGAAGAGAACATGGATTTCTTGCCCTTGAGGTTGCGATTGCAGCAGGAGCCGAGGTTGTAATTTTGCCCGAGCATCCATTGACAATTCAGCAGATTATTAATGTTCTTGAAACAGATAGAATCCGCGGAAAAATTAGTTCTTTAATAGTGGTTGCAGAAGGCGCTGGAAAGGCGCATATTCTTGCAAAACAGATTAATGACCATATGCCTGGCGTTGAAGCCCGCTACTGTATTTTAGGATATATTCAGAGAGGAGGTATTCCCACCTATCAGACAAGGTGCCTTGCAACGATGTTTGGTAATGAGGTTGTTAAAGGTCTTGTGGAAGGAGAAACGTGTTTTATGGCTGGGATTTCAGGAACAAGGATTATAAGGATGGATTTGGAAAGTGTTGTATCATCAAAAAAAGAAATATCTGAAGAAAAAATGAAACTTATTGACACAATGGCAATATAAAGGCGGGAAGATATCAGATTTTAATGTAATTTCTGCACACCTGTCATAGAGGGTTTTTATAAAAAGATTGAAAAATAATAAATATGGGCAAGAATGGGGGAAAAATGAAGAGCGAAGATATAAAAAAGGGAATAATCAATGCTCCTCGGAGGAGTTTGCTTAAAGCAACAGGTCTTACAGATGAAGAAATAGAGAAACCATGGATTGGTGTTTGTAATTCTGGCAATGAGGTTGTTCCTGGCCATAT
>CAZSTE010000011.1:0-12981 GCA_964609735.1 uncultured bacterium | reverse complement strand
CTGTTTTGAAAAATATATCCTTTTATATCAAGGTTGGGGAAAGTGTGGGAATTGTTGGCCCCATTGGGGTGGGTAAAAGCTCGCTTATTAGCCTTTTGCTGAGGCTGTACGAACCGACAGAGGGGGAAATATTATTTGACGGAATAAATATACAAAATTTCACGCTTAAAAGCTTGCGCAATAAAATAGGACTTGTTACACAGGAACCAATTATTTTTTCTGATACTGTAAGAAATAATATCTGTTTTGGAAATGAAAATTTTACTGAAGCCGATTTTCAAAAGGCAGTAACCATAAGCAGGGTTGCGGAGTTTGCGCATAAATTAAAGGATGGCTATGAAACGGTTGTGGGTGAAAGGGGTCATACCCTTTCAGGTGGTCAGAAACAGCTTATATGTCTTGCAAGGGCGTTATTGAAAAATCCGCAGATACTTGCGTTTGACGAGGTAACAGCTTCCCTTGATAGTCAATCAGAAAAAATACTTCACCATGCCCTTGAAAATGTTATGCAAAATCACACGGTAATTTTTGTTGCGCATCGGCTTGCGACTGTCAAAAACATGGATAAGATTATTGTATTAAAAAACGGTATGGTTGAAGAAATTGGCACGCATGATCAGCTTCTTGAAAAAAACGGTTTTTACGCAAAACTGTGGGCATACCAACATGAAAAATAGCTTTTTACTTTTGGCCATAACCACCGCCGTGATATCTTTTATACCATTTTTCTATTTCGGATAAGGCCATGGGTTCAACATTCCTTCCTTTTGTTTTGCCGAGAAGAATCGCGAACAAATTTATCTTAGCGAAATATTCTGTCATTAAAGCCGCAAAAACAGCTTTTTCCGCTGTGGCATCAAAAGTAAATACACCATGTTTTCCCAGAATTATCGCAGGACATCCGTCTCTTTTGTGTTTTAGGATTTCTTTCCCAATGCTATCAGATCTGTTATCAACATAATCTGTTACAGGTATTTCTCCACCGAAAATATCTGCCTGGCCGGTACTTAAACAGGGCACAGGAATTCCAGAAGCAGCAAATGCTGTTGCATAAGGAGAATGGGTATGAACAATACTTTGCACCTGCTTGATATGTGCATAGAGAAAAACATGATGGATCCAATCAACAGAGGGTTTCAGTTTGCCCTCAATAACATGTCCGTTGATGTCTATTCCTACAATATCGGTTAATTTCATTTTTTCATAAGGTACACCGCTTGGTTTTATATAGACAATACCCTTATTGCGGTCTATAACACTAACATTGCCCTGCGTTCCAACCACAAGCCCATATTTTGGCAAAAGCAGATTTGCTTCATATACCTGTTTTTTTATATTGTTCATATCTGTACCCTTTCTGATTTTAATCGAAGAAACCTGGTTATCATATCCCATTTTAGGGATTTTTTCAATTTTTCCTGCGGTAACCTTTTTGTATATCAAATCAAATTTTTCCATAAATGAAATTCTGGGTTAAAATATTACAATGGAAGATAAAATTCTTTCCTCCGCGGAAATTAGAAAAATCATTGAGACTGTTTCTAACCAGATTATCAGGGAAATGGGCGATAATATTGCTGTTATTGGAATAAAAAGACGCGGAGCAATCCTTGCCGAGAGGATTAAAAAAATTCTTGAAAAGAAAATATCCAGCAGCGTTGATTATGGATCGCTTGATATAACATTATATAGGGATGATTTTAGCGCCATAGGAACCCATCCTGTAATATCTGGCTCTGAACTTATGTTTAATCTGGACGATAGGAAAATTTTGCTTGTCGATGATGTTTTGTACACAGGCAGAACCATTCGTGCTGCCATTGACCATATTATTGATTATGGAAGACCTAAATTGATTCGACTTTTTGTGCTTGTTGACAGGGCAAACTGCAGAGAATTGCCCATTCAGGCAGATTATTTTGGCATTAGAACAATTGTTGGGAAAAATCAAATTGTTGAGGTAAGGTTAAAGGAAATAGATGGAGTTGAAGAGGTTGTTGTTAAAGAGAAAAAATGAAATGGAATAGAAAAGATTTATTGGGTCTTGAAACCCTTTCCAGGGAAGAAATAGAGATTATTCTTGATACCGCGCAATCATTCAAACAGGTAAGCGCCCGGCCTGTAAAAAAGGTTCCTACCCTTAGAGGGAAAACGGTTGTGAATCTGTTTTTTGAACCAAGTACACGCACGAAAACATCCTTTGAACTGGCGGCGAAACGACTTTCAGCAGATGTATTGAACTTTGAGGTGAGCACATCCAGTGTATCAAAAGGCGAAACAATCGTCGATACAGCAAGAAATATAGAAGCGATGAAGGTGGATTGTTTTATTGTAAGACATTTTATCTCAGGGGCGGCTATTATTATCAGCAGGGCTGTGAAGGCCGCGGTTATCAATGCCGGAGACGGCTGTCACGAACATCCAACACAGTCGCTTCTGGACCTTTTTACAATAAAAGAACTTTTTGGCAAGATTTCTGGCCTGAGGGTTGCGATAATAGGAGATATTTATCACAGCCGTGTTGCGCGTTCAAATATCTGGGGACTTATAAAACTTGGTGCAAGCGTTGTGGTATGCGGTCCACCAACATTAATTCCTGTTGGCATTGAAAAAACAGGTGTTTCTGTATGCTATTCGTTATCAGATGCAATTGAGGACGCTGATGTTGTGTATCTTTTAAGAATACAGAAGGAAAGACAAAAGGAAAACTTTTTTCCTTCTGAGGCAGAATACAGAAGATTATTCGGCTTTGATTCAAAAAAATCTGCCTTTGCAAAACATAGATTTGTTCTGATGCATCCGGGTCCGATGAACCGGGGGCTTGAAATATCAACAGAAATAGCAGAAAAAGAAAATTCCCTTATTCTTCAGCAGGTTACCAATGGAATTGCTGTAAGAATGGCGGTTCTTTACCTTACAGTGAGACAAATTCAGTGAATGCAAAACAATCAATTAATGTATTGCGTGCAATTGAATACGAGAAATTATTAAATGCCGACCAGTTAAAGGTTGTCAAAGAAGCCGCAGGACCCTGTCTTGTTCTTGCAGGGGCTGGCTCCGGTAAAACCAGGGTTCTTACCTATAGAACAATGTATCTTATAGAACAAGGAATAGAACCCTCGCGGATATGTCTTTTAACCTTTACCAATAAGGCCGCGAAAGAAATGATAAAAAGAATTGAGAATGCCCTTGGATCATTGCCAGAAGGCCTTGTTGCGGGAACCTTTCATCATATTGCAAATATGTTTCTTCATAAATATTCCAGATACGCTTTGCTTCCGCATAATTATATAATTATTGACCGTGAGGACGCCGTTTCTTTGATAAAAGAGGTCTCAAAACCAATTTTGCCTGATAGAGAGATTTCTCCCGATGTTGTTTATGAGCTGTTAAGTCTTTCTGTTAACACATCTGAAACAATAAAAGACCTTGTAATGCAAAGATATCAATATTTTTCACATCTGATTTCCCGGCTTGAAACAATAGAAGCCGCTTACAATAAACGAAAAAGAGAACTTGGTGTTGTTGACTACGACGACCTTTTGTCATTTTGGCTGAAAATCCTTACACTGCAAAATCCAGGAGAAAAAATTTCGCAAAGGTTTCTTTATATCCTTGTTGATGAATATCAGGATACCAACAGAATACAGGCGCTGATACTTTATCAGCTTGCCCGATACCACAAAAATATTATGGTGGTTGGCGATGATGCCCAGAGCATATACAGTTTTCGCGGAGCGACTGTTCATAATATTCTTGAATTTCCAAAGATATACCCCGATGCGATGATGTTTTATCTTCAAACAAATTATAGAAGCACCCCTGAAATTCTTAATCTTGCAAATAGCGTTATTTCGCACAACAGATATCAGTTTCCAAAGGTTCTCAAAAGCATCAAATCCTCAGGGGTAAAACCTGTCCTTGTCAGATGTTATGATAAACGTAGCGAGAGCATATTTGTGAGCCAGAGAATTACAGAGCTTATTAAAAATACCAAACCCTCTGATATAGGGATTTTGTTTCGTTCAAGATATCAATCTGCAGAAATTGAGATTGAACTGAATAGGCTTAATATTCCCTATGTTGTGAGGGGAGGATTAAGGTTCTTTGAAATGGCCCACATAAAAGATATTATCGCATTTTTTAGATTATGTTATAACCATAAGGATGAGATGTCCTGGATAAGGGTTTTGAATTTGGTAAAGGGTATTGGCAAGGCGTCAAGAACCAAAATTATTGATTCTATCAAAGATAAAAAAAACCTGTCTGAAATTATTTTATCTGATAATTTACCCATTATTTCTTCTGCGCAGGCAGGGTGGAAAAATGTCAGAAAAATCCTTGAAGATATTATGGAATCAAAACAGATTTCAGAACAAATAAATATTATTATGCAACGTTTTTATCTCAATTATCTGTATACAAACTATATTGATGCAGAGCAGAGAATTGCAGATATTGAAGGGCTAAGGGAGATTTCGGATACCTGGTCCAATATTGAGGAATTTATCAGCCAAACAAGCCTGCAGGATCATTTTAGAGGGGAAATCAAGGATGCCTCTGGAGGTATTGTATTATCAACAATACACCAGGCAAAAGGTCTTGAATGGAAGATTGTTTTTGTGATAGGTCTCTGTGCGTACCATTTTCCACACAATCTTTCTTATACGGATGCCGGCGGTATTGAAGAGGAAAGGCGGGTATTTTATGTGGGGATTACAAGAGCGAAAGAGGATCTTTATATAACCTATTATCTTTCTGATCCCAAAAATTTTTCTTTTCAGAAATCATTGTTTGTCAGAGAAATGCCAGATGATTTGATTGAACAATGGACTTTTGATTGAAATGGCATGTTAAAAAATTTAGTGAAAAGAAATAAAAAATAGCCAATTCAGACCTGATTTTTTTAATATAAGGAGATAATAAGATGATTAAGGTAAAAAGAGCATTGATAAGCGTTTCAGATAAAACGGGTATCGCTGATCTTGCTAATGTTCTTGTCAAAAATGGCGTTGAAATTATTTCTACAGGAGGAACCGCAAAAGCATTACAACAGGCCGGTATTCCTGTAAAAGAAATTTCAGAATTAACAGGATTTCCAGAGATACTGGATGGACGGGTTAAAACCCTGCATCCTTTTATTTATGGAGGTATCCTTTACAAGAGAGATAATCCCTTGCACATCCAGCAGGTCAAATGTCACAACATACAACAAATTGACCTTGTTGTTGTTAATTTGTACCCTTTTGAAGGTATGTTCTTTAATGAAAAAGCAACAGAAGATGAATTGATTGAAAACATAGATATTGGTGGGCCTTCAATGATAAGGGCCGCTGCGAAAAACTGGCAATTTGTATGTGTGGTTGTTAGCCCTGAATTTTATCCTGCTATTATAGAAGAAATTCAAAACAACACAGGCATATCCGAATCTACCTCAAAAAAATGCGCGGCAGAGGTTTTCAGCACAACCAGTTATTATGATTGGCTTATCAATAAATATTTTGAAAGGGATCAAGGATTTTCTTTCAAAAAAACCATTGGTTTTTATTATAAAAAAATTGATCAGCTTAGATATGGAGAAAATCCGCACCAGAAAGCAGGGTGGTACCGATGCGCGGATAAGGTTATTTCGTGGAAACAACTGCAGGGCAAGCAGTTATCCTTTAACAATATTCTTGATATGGAAAGTGCATATAGAATTGCATGCGAGTTTGATGAACCATCCTGTTGTATTGTAAAACACAATAATCCCTGTGGGGCTGCAATAGGAAAAACACAGGAGGATGCTTACGAAAACGCCTTGAAAACCGATCCCTTAAGCGCGTTTGGCGGAATTGTTGGATTAAACAAACAGCTTAATCAACCAACAGCCCATCTTATTTCAAAAACATTCTTTGAGGTAGTTGTTGCGCCTTCTTTTTCCCTTGAGGCGATTGAAATACTTTCAAAAAAAACAAATCTTCGTTTGATTGAGATGCCATCTCTTGATCTTGTTGATGTTGAAATAAGAGGAACAAACAATGGCATACTCGTGCAAAGCCATGACATAAAAAATTGGGAAACACTTGAGGTTAAAACAAAGAAAATACCAACAGAAGAGGAAATGAACGCAATGGGTTTTTCGTGGGTTATTTGCAAACATGTTAAATCAAATGCGATAGTTCTTGGCACAACAAATCGAATTGTTGGAATAGGAGCAGGGCAGATGTCAAGGTATGATTCCAGCCGTGTTGCAGTGATGAAGATGAATGACAATGTTAAAGAAAAGATAAGTCCTCTTGTGATGGCATCGGATGCGTTTTTCCCATTTCCTGACAGCATAGAGGTTGCAGCAAAGGCTGGTGTTACAGCAATTATTCAACCCGGAGGTTCGGTAAAGGATCCAGAGGTTATCCAGGCATGCGACAGTAATAATATTGCCATGGTATTTACAGGCATGCGGCACTTCAGACATTGATAGTTATGTAAAATGTAATGTTGGTTAATCAGATTACCATTGTGGGCGCGGGACCTGCTGGATGTATGGCAGCAATCGCCGCGGCTGAAAAAGGGAAAAGGGTTTTACTGCTTGATAGGAAGGAAGCTATCGGAGAAAAATTGCTTCTATCAGGCGCTGGAAGATGTAATTTAACAAATAATATTCCCTCGGAACAATTCTGTGAAAATTATTATAATGGGGATTTTCTGAGAAACGCCTTTGCTCAATTTTCAAATCTTGATTTGATGCGATTTTTGGAAGATGCTGGATTAAAGCTTGTTGTAGAGCGTGGACAGAGGGTATTCCCCGCGAGCCAATCAGCGCAGGATGTGGTAAATGTTTTTAGAAGCATTATTGAAAAAATGCGTATACAGTTATGGTTGCGTAACAGGGTTGTCGGGGTTGAAAAACAGGAAAATGGTATTTTTAGGATATCCACAAAAAAAGGCGAGATACTTTCAAAAAGCGTAATACTTGCCACAGGCGGAAAGAGTTATCCTCAAACAGGCTCTACCGGCGATGGCTATCGAATTGCAAAACTTCTTGGCCATACCATTATAAAACCTGTACCTGTGTTGTGTGGAATTAATCTAAAGGAAGATTGGATAAAACAATGGCAGGGCATAGCCCTGAAAAATGTTTCTGTGAAGGTTATGCTGGACAAGGAAATCTTGGCGGAAGAATTTGGTGAAGCCATATTTACCCATTTTGGGATATCAGGTCCCGCGGTATTGGATTTATCAAGATATCTTGCTGGAATAAAAAATTATGGAGGAATAAAAATTTCTATTGATTTTAAGCCTGCTGTGGATGTTAAAACCCTTGAAAGACGGCTTGTTTCTGAATTTAAGGCCAATGCTAACAAAACATTAAAAAATATCATGAAAAATCTTTTACCAGTCCACATTATTGAGGAATTTTTGTTGATGGGAGGGCTTTCTGGAGAAATAAAGGGTAATCAGATTACGGTTTCCCAGCGAAATATTCTTCTTTCCCTCCTGAAAAATTTTCATCTTACCTTTGATTCATTAAGAAGTTTTGATGAGGCAATTGCAACCCGTGGCGGGGTAATGGTTAAACAGGTAAATCCAAAAACAATGGAATCCAGAATTGTCCCGGGTCTTTTTTTTGCGGGTGAAATCCTGGATGTTGATGGAAAAACCGGAGGATTTAATCTTCAGGCAGCATTTTCAACAGGATTTGTTGCTGGGATTAATGCCTGAATTGTTTTTAACCTGATATGTTTTCCAAATACCTTTTCTGCTTCTTACACATTCTTACAAAAACCAGTTATATATTTACATTATGGTTTTTTTCTGGTAATATATATTTGCCTGTCCCGTGCGCGGGCGGAAGGTGAAACTTTGAGCCAACACCTATAAGCAGGGAATCAAGTCTGACACACAAGACAGGCCAGAATTCCGGCAGTCGCGGTGTTCAGCAAGATGCCCACCTGTAGCAATGGGCCTCAAAAGTTACACCGCCGCGGCGGGACGGGTAAGCGTATATCAGGGTAGGTGGCCGAGTGGAAATGGCAGCAGACTGTAAATCTGCCGGCGTTTGCCTACGGAGGTTCAAATCCTCCCCTGCCCATAATTTTTTATCAATCTACTTGATGGCAATCCGTGTTTCTCTTTCCTGTTTTGGATTTTTCCTGAAACTTTGATAGAATAAATACCAAATAACTGATTTATGCGGGGTTAGTTTAATGGCAAAACATCAGCCTTCCAAGCTGATTATACGGGTTCGATTCCCGTACCCCGCTTTTGGATATTTATAAAATGACCAAAAAAGAAAACTTTTTTACCCAGGGAGCATCTAAATGAAAGTGCAGATTCAAGAACTTCCAAGATACGGCCGTAAGCTTTTATTTGAAATTGAGGCAGAACGGGTTAACGCTGAAAAACAACGTATTATTAAGGACATTCAAAAAAGAGCCGAGGTTCCGGGTTTCCGAAAAGGAAAGGTGCCTGAACAGGTAATAGAAACACGATATAATGAAACAATAACAAAACAGATTCTTGAACAGATTATTACAGAGTCCTATATTGAGGCTGTAAAGAAATATAACCTCGCTCCCATTATTGACCCAGAGGTTTCTGATGTCAGGTTTGATGACACAATAAGTTTTAGTGTATATGTGGAGGTTAAACCTGATGTTGTTGTGAATAAATATAAGGATATTGTTGTAAAAAAGGTAGAACCCGAGCCTGTTACCGACCAGATGGTTCAGGATGTTCTTTCAGAGAGGGAAAAAAGAAAAGAATTTGCTTCTTTGATTATAGACCCAGAAAAACGTCTGGCGTGGGAAAAACAAATCAGGCAACAACTTGAACAATTAAGTGCGCAGATTGCGCAACAGAAGGAACAGGATCAGTTGTGGAAACAATTGTTTGAAAATAGCAATGTGGAGATACCAGAAAAACTTTTGTTGCAAAGGGCACAATATCTTACCCAGCAACAACTGAGATATATTGATACCCAGAACAAAACAAACGAGGAGATTGAGAAAATTGCAAAAAAGCTTTTTGAAGAAATGAAACCAATTGCAGAGGAACAGTTAAAAAAGTATTTTATTCTGTCTAAAATCGCAGAGATGGAAAAGATTGAGGTATCCGAAGAAGATGTCAACCGGGAAATTGAAAGAATTTGTCTCACAAGCGGCGAGGATTTTGAAAAGGTAAAAAAACAGCTTATAGCTAATGATAAACTTGAGGATATTAAAAACGATCTTAAAATTGACAAGGCCTTGAATCTGGTTAAAAATAACGCACAAAATATAAAAAAGATTATACTGCCGGGAGAAGAAAAAAATGAGCTCAGAACACAGGGACAGGTTTAATCAATTAATTCCATACGTTATCGAGGTTACAGACAGGGGCGAACGCGCCTATGATATATACTCACGACTTCTTGAGGATAGAATAATATTCATAGGATTTCCAATAAATGATGCTGTTGCCAACACGGCAATCGCACAGCTTCTTTTTTTGCAGAATAAGGATTCAGGAAAAGAAATAGGTTTATTTTTAAATACCCCGGGTGGTTCTATTACTGCCGGGCTTGCGATTTATGATACCATCCAATTTGTTAAATGCGATGTTGCGACTTATTGTATAGGACAGGCGGCAAGCATGGGAGCGGTGCTTCTTGCTGGCGGGAAGAAAGGGAAAAGATTTCTTCTTCCACATTCAAGGGTTTTAATCCATCAGCCATTTGGAGAGATTGGCGGCACAACAACCGACGTGAGCATTCATACAAATGAAATGATACGATTGCGAAAAATAATCAATGAAATTTTAGCCCATCATACAGGCCAAAGTTTGAAAAAGATAGAAAGGGATACTGAAAGGGATTACTTTATGGACGCACAGGAAGCAATTAGGTATGGACTTGCTGACAAGGTTATCTATCCAGAGGGGGATAATAATTAAAAATGGCAGAAAATAAACAAAATAAACGAAATAAAAAAAAGAACATTTTTCCTTTTGTGCCGCTTCGGGATATTGTCGTGTTTCCCAATATGGTGCTTCCGTTGCTTGTGGGAAGGCAACGTTCAATAAATGCCGTTGAAGATGCTATGAGCACCGACAATTTAATTGTTCTCGCTTTCCAAAAAGACCCACAAATAGAAGAGCCATCCCTTAATGATGTGTATTCAATAGGGATGATGGCAAAGATTATCCAGAATGTAAGAGAATCCGGTGGCACGATGAAGATACTTGTTGAAAGTCTCAGCAGGGTTAGAATCCTATCGGCGCTGCCTGGGAAAAAATTCTTTGCCTGTACCATTGAAGAAATAAAAGAGGAAACCGTGAAGGATAAAGAAACAGAAGCCCTTGCCCGGTTTCTGCTTCAGCTTGTGGAGAAATACATTAATCTTAATAGCGCTGTTCCGAGAGAATTTTATGGAACGCTTGCGACTATTGATAATCCTGCCAAACTTGCTGATTCTGTGGCAGGGTATATACCATTAAAGTTTAAAGATAAGATTCTTATTCTTGAAACCCTTAATACCAAAGAACGGCTGAAAAATCTTGTTGAAATCATCAATTCTGAAATTAGCGTGCTTGAAATACAGAAGGATATTCAGAACAAGGTAATAAAAAAGGTTGAACAAACACAAAAGGAATATCTGCTTTCTGAACAATTGAAAACGATTCAACAGGAATTGGGAAAGGGATATGAAAATCCGGAACTTGCCCAGTTAAAAGAAAAGATACTTGCTGCCAAGATGTCAAAAGAAGCAGAGGAAAAAGCCCTGGAAGAATTGAACAGATTAAGTAAAACAATGCCTTTGTCTCCTGAAGCAACAGTGATAAGAAGCTATCTTGATTGGTTAATTGCCTTGCCCTGGGATAAAACAACAGCGGATAACCTTGATATAGAATACGCAAAAAGGGTTCTTGACGAGGACCATTACGGGCTTGAAAAGGTAAAAGAAAGAATTATAGAATACCTTGCTGTTAGAAAACGAACTGATTCATTGAAGGGTCCAATCCTTTGTTTTGTTGGACCGCCGGGTTGCGGCAAAACATCACTGGGTAAATCAATTGCACGATGCATGGGAAGAAAATTTGTAAGAATTTCTCTTGGCGGAGTCAGGGATGAAGCGGAAATAAGGGGCCATAGGAGAACCTATATTGGTTCTTTGCCTGGCAGAATTATTCAATCAATACGGAAGGCAGGGGTGAACAACCCTGTTTTTCTGCTTGATGAAATTGATAAGCTTGGACAGGATTTTAGGGGAGATCCTTCAAGTGCTCTTCTTGAGGTTTTAGACCCAGAACAAAACCATATGTTTTCAGACCATTATCTTGAGGTGGAATTTGACCTTTCAAAGGTTCTTTTTATCACAACCGCGAATACAGAATTTACAATACCGCCTCCTTTGCTTGATAGAATGGAAATTATTAATCTTCCTGGTTATACCATCTGGGAAAAGCTTCAGATTGCAAAAGGTTTTTTGATACCAAAACTTCTTCCGCAACATGGTTTAAAACCAGAAGAAATACGTATTTCTGGAAATGCTATTGTTAAGGTTATCAAAGAATATACAAGAGAAGCAGGAGTGAGAAGTCTTGAAAGGCAGCTTGCCGCTATTTGCAGGAAGGTTACAAGGCAAATTGTTGAAAATAAACAACAAAAACTTCCATACAGAATAGGGGTAAATAACCTTACAGAATACATGGGGCCAGAAAAATATACCTCTTTTACCAGGGCAAAGGAACCCGCTGTTGGAGTGGCAACAGGCATGGCATGGACAGAGTATGGGGGAGACATACTTTTTACAGAGGTTCTTTTAATGAAGGGAAAGGGGAAGCTTATTCTTACAGGGCAACTGGGATCTGTTATGAAGGAATCAGCCCAGGCAGCAGTGAGTTTCGTCAGGGCAAATGCAGAGAAACTGGGTATTCCTGTTGATTTTGCAGAAAAAACAGATATCCATATTCATGTGCCGGAAGGAGCAATTCCAAAGGATGGGCCCTCAGCCGGTGTTACCATTATAACAGCGCTTGTTTCTGCTCTTTCAGGAAGAAAAACCAGATGTGATATTGCCATGACAGGAGAGATTACATTGCAGGGAAGTGTTTTGAAAATTGGCGGATTGAAAACCAAAATTCTTGCTGCCCACAGAGCAGATATTACAACAATTATCATTCCAAAAGAAAATGAAAAAGATCTGGATGACATTCCACAAGAGATCAGGCGGGAATTAAAAATTATTCTTGTGGACAATGTGATGGATGTTTTAAAGGTTGCGTTACTCAAAGAAGAGAAAACAGAACAAACAGATAAAGCACTTGTTTCTATTCAACCAGGGGTGGATAGATGAAAAAACGACTTTTTACGCCAGGGCCAATTTCGGTTCCTGAGGATGTGCTTCTTGAAATGGCAAAACCCATAATTCACCATAGAACGCCTGAATTTCTTCAGATTGCTGAAGAGGTTATAGAAGGTTTGAAATACTTTTTTCAGACAACGAATGATGTTTTTATTATTGCCGGTTCAGGAACCAGCGCAATGGAGGCCGCAACTGTTAACCTGCTTTCTTCTGGCGACAAGGCGCTTGTGATATCAGCGGGAAAATTTGGCGAAAGGTTTGTGGAATTGGTGAAGGCATATCATTGTGAACCTGTGGTGATTGAACCAGGCTGGGGAAATCCTGTGGAATTGGAATCAGTAAAGCAAGCCCTGGACAAACATCCGGATATCAAGGCGGTTTTTACGACCCTGGTGGAAACATCAACCGCAACATTATACGACATAAAAGGCATAGGCGAAATTGTTTCTGGGAAGCCAGATACTGTCTTTGTTGTTGACGGCATAAGTGGGCTTGGAGCCGTTGAATGTAGAACAGACCAATGGAATATTGATATGCTTGTGTCAGGATCACAGAAGGCATTAAGTCTGCCCCCAGGACTTTCATTCATATCTGTAAGCGAAAAAGCCTGGTCAAAAATTAATATGTCAACGATGCCAAAATATTATCTGGACCTGAA
>CAZSTE010000010.1:0-13105 GCA_964609735.1 uncultured bacterium | reverse complement strand
AAAAACAGGCTGAAATAATCATAAAGGAAGAAAAGGAAAAGGCCCAACGTCTTTGTTCCATCATGGAACAAAAAGCAGAAGCGACATTTAATATGGAGATACGAAAAATGCGCCTCCAGATGAAACAACGGTTTGCCGATTTGGTGCTTGAAAAGGTACACAGTCTTGCTCCCATATTCAGGCAGAAACCCGAATATAGGACATTCCTTCAAAAAGCAATCATGGAAGGGATTATGGTTATAGACCGAGAAAAAATAATAGTTAAATTTTCTCCTGAGGATAAAATATTTTTTGATGCTGAGATGGAAAAAGAAATTACAGAGATGAGCCAGCAGCTGTTTAAAAAAAGATTTTCAATAAACCTTGTTGAAGGTGAATTTAAGGAAATAGGAATTATTGTTTGTTCAGAAGATAACCTTATAAGTTATGAAAATACATTTTCTGCGCGATTAAAAAGAATGTATGAAAAAATTTATTCTGAACTGTTATCAGAGGAAATAAATGGCTGATATTAGCGGAAAGGTGATTTACGTCAATGGTCCTGTGGTTAAGATACGATGTAATAAAAATCTTAAGATGCTGGATATGGTTGAAATTGGAAATGAACGGCTTATCGGAGAGGTGGTAAGGTTAAAAGAAGACATTGCGTATGTCCAGGTTTATGAGGATACAACATCAATAAAAGCAGAAGACCCTGTTTATTCTGATAATCTGCCGCTATCCCTTGAGCTTGGACCAGGATTAATAGGAAATATTTTTGATGGGATTCAGAGACCTCTTGAAATAATAAAAAAACAGGAAGGCGATTTTATTTCACGGGGTGTCCATATCAATGCGCTTAATAGAGATAACCGTCTGCATTTTGTACCCTTAAAAAAACCAGGCGATAGGGTTAATCCAGGAAATACGATTGGCCAGGTCTTTGAAACATCCCTGATAAAACATAAGATATCTGTTCCGCCCTATGTGCCTGCTGGCGTTTTAGTGTCTATTGCGGAAGAAGGCGATTACACCGTAGACAAGATCATAGCAGAAATCAATACAGGTAGTGAAAAGATCCCATTAAAGATGTATCAGAAATGGCCTGTAAGAAAACAAAGACCATATAAACAAAGGATTCCTGTAAGCGAAATTCTTATCACCGGCCAAAGGGTTATTGACACGCTTTTTCCTGTTGCAAAAGGCGGGTGCGTTGCAGTGCCCGGCGGTTTTGGAACAGGAAAAACGGTTGTTCAGCATCAGGTTGCAAAATGGAGCGATGCGGATGTTGTTGTTTTTGTGGGATGCGGCGAGAGAGGAAACGAAATGACAGATGTTCTTAAAAATTTTACCCGCCTGGTAGATCCAAAAACCGGAAAATTATTGCTTGAGCGAACAGTTTTTATAGCAAACACATCAAACATGCCTGTTGCAGCCAGAGAAGCAAGTATCTATACGGGAATGACCATCGCCGAATATTATAGAGATATGGGGTATAATGTGGCTTTAATGGGAGATTCAACCTCGCGATGGGCTGAGGCATTAAGGGAACTCGCAGGCAGGATGGAAGAAATCCCCCTTGAAGAAGGATTCCCTGCATATCTTCCTGCCAGACTTGCAGAATTTTATGAAAGGGCCGGAAAGGTAATAACATTAAACCAGGATACAGGTTCAATAACCATTATTGCGTCTGTTTCGCCGCCTGGCGGGGATTTTTCAGAACCGGTTACATCCCATACAAAAAGATTTATACGATGTTTTTGGGCTCTTGACAGAGACCTGGCTTATTCCCGTCACTACCCCGCGATAAGCTGGATAGAAAGTTATTCAGAATATGTTGATGATGTGAAACCATGGTGGGATCAATATACAGAGAAACAGTGGCTTGATTACAGGCATACCATACTTGACCTTCTCCAAAAAGAACAGCGTCTTCAACAGATTGTCAAGCTTATTGGAATGGATGTTTTGCCCAATACGCAAAAGCTTATTCTTGAAACATGCCTGCTGTGTAAAAACGCGTTCCTGCAACAAAATGCCTTTGACAATATTGATACCTTCTGCTCTCCAAAAAAGCAGTTTTTAATGCTGAAAGCTATAATAAAATTTCATAAAATAAGTGAGCAGCTTATAAAATTGGGCGTTGATATATCCGAATTGCGGGAAACATCGGTGTATAATGAAATTATGCGCATGAAAACACAATATCCGGAAGATGCTCTTGATAAACTTGAAGGGTTTATCTCTTCTATTGAAGACCAGCTTAAAGGATTGGAGAAAAAATGAACAGATATCAGCTTCGTGAATATACCGGCCTTGAAGAGATTGCAGGACAGCTTTTCGTTATCAAAAACATTCATAATGTTGGATATAATGAGATTGTTGAGATTTCAGAGGAAAACGGCAACTCACGAATTGGAATGACCCTTGAGGTCGGCGAGGGATATGCGGTTGTGCAGGTTCTTGGTGGAACTGCCGGACTTTCATTGAAAAACTGCAGGGTGCGATTCAAGGGAGAACCGCTTTTATTTGGGGTGTCTCAGGATATACTTGGCAGAATATTTGATGGGCTTGGCAATCCCATTGATGGATTACCAAAACCTGTTCCAGAGGAAATGATGAATATAAACGGAATGCCAATCAATCCCGCAGCAAGGGATTACCCGGAAAATATTATAGAAACGGGTTTATCAACAATTGATGTTATGAATACCCTTGTGAGGGGCCAAAAACTTCCTCTTTTTTCAGGCAGTGGTTTACCCCATGACCTTATTGCCGCGCAGATTGTTCGACAGGCGCGTGTCCATGGAGAGGGTTTTTGCGTGGTATTTGCAGGCATGGGTGTAAAATACGACACTGCCCGTTTTTTCATCAACAGCTTTGAAGAAACAGGCATACTTGACAATGTGGTTATGTTTCTTTCCCTGGCTGATAGCCCATCACTTACAAGGTTGATGACACCAAAATTTGCTTTAACAGCCGCCGAATTTCTTGCTTTCAAAAAAAACATGCATGTGCTTGTTGTATTAACAGATATGTCAAACTACTGCGAGGCGTTGAGAGAACTTTCAACCATGAGAGGAGAAATCCCTGCAAGAAAAGGATATCCCGGTTATTTATACAGCGACCTTGCGGGAATATATGAAAGGGCTGGAAAAATAAAAGACAAACCCGGCTCCATAACCCAGCTACCCATTCTTACAATGCCAAATGATGATATTACCCATCCGGTGCCTGATTTGACCGGATATATCACAGAAGGTCAGATTGTTGTGGATAGGCAACTGTATGCGCGGGGAATCTATCCGCCTATTGCGGTACTTCCTTCTCTTTCCCGTTTAATGAAGGATAATATTGGCGAAGGAAAAACAAGGCCAGACCATTCAGGTCTTGCGTCCCAGCTTTTTGCCTCATATGCCCGCACCATGGAAATAAGGTCAATTGCCTCCATTATAGGAGAAGAGGAACTTTCTCCGCTGGACCTTGTTTATCTGAAATTTGGAGACGCATTTGAAACAAAATTTGTAAATCAGTCATATAATGAAAGAAGAACCCTTCAAGAAAGTATTGAGATTGGATGGGACGTTGTTTCAGTATTACCAGAAGAAGAACTTGTAAGAATAAGTCAACAGCATATCAAACAATATTACAGGCATAAAAATGGCAATAAAGATACCAGCGACAAAAACCAATCTTCTTAAAACAAAAGACACGCTTTCCCTGTGCAAGGAAGGATATGAACTTCTTGATGAAAAAAGAAGACTGCTGTTAATGGAAATTACATCCCTCACAGAAACCATTGAAAGACTTCAGGCCAATGTCAATAATGCCCTATCAGAGGCGTATTCCGCGCTTGAGAAAGCCATTGTTGTAATGGGAAAAGCAAGGATTGAAGATATCGCTGCCGGCAGCGATATTGACATTAAAATGGATATTTCTGAAAAAAAACTGATGGGAACCGGCATCCCGTCAATCTCTTTAACGCTGGAAGAAAATTCGCCATTTGTCAGTCCTGTTGGAATACATCCTACTGTTGACCAGGCATTGATGTTATTAAAAGAGGCGATAAAGCATATCGCAGAACTTGCAGAAAAAAAAATCGCTTTTCAACGACTTGAAAAGGAGTTTCAAAAAACAACAAAAAAAGTTAATGCCCTTGAAAAAATTCATATTCCATACTATAGTAATATAGTAAAAATCATTAGTGATCGCCTGGATGAAGAATCCAGAGAAACCTTCGCGACCCTTAAAGAGCTAAAAAAAATCAGGGCCGCAGGGAGTTAAATGTTACAGATTAAACATATCATTGTTTCTTGCGCAGTAGATAATATTTCTTCCTATATCATCAGATATGCAATCGATTTATCAAGGTTATTAAATGCAAAACTTACCATACTTCATGTTGTGGATATATCAAGATTAAAAGAGTTGATTAACCTTGGGCTGTTCAGGGAAAATGAAAAAGCATATATTGAACAGGATCTTGAAAGGGAAGGCAAGGTGTTTACTGAAAGATTTAGAAAAATTGCGATAGAACATGGCGTGGATTGCGATGCGATTGTAATATGGGGAATAATCCATACACAGGTGGCTCAGGTTGTTAAAGACACAAAAGCAAATCTTCTTATTATTGGCGGAGACCCCTATGCCGGAAGGATAACAAAAAATACAGAGGGCGAACTCATCATTGCTGAAACGCCATGTCCGGTGCTTATTGTAAAACGATTGGATTAAACCAGGATAACATCATGAAACATGTCAGAAAAATGTGTTGCGCGTTCCTTGCAACTGTCATATGTTTTATCTCCTGCGCACAGACACATGCAAAAGAAAAACAAGGGGGTGTTACAATGACAATAACAAGTCCTGCATTTCAACACAATACAATGATTCCAGCAAAATATACCTGCGAAGGAACCAATGTTAACCCTCCTCTTGTAATAGAGAAAATACCTGAAAAAACAAAAAGCCTGGTTCTTATTGTGGATGACCCTGATGCCCCAATGGGAACATGGACACACTGGATTGTTTTTAATATACCCTGCAAGGCAACAAAGATTGAAATTGAAGAAAATTCTATCCCTGGAATACAGGGTTTGAATGATTTTAAAAAAATAACTTATGGCGGGCCCTGTCCACCATCAGGAACCCATAGATATTTTTTCAGGATTTATGCTCTTGATACATCGCTGAACCTTAAAGAAGGAACAAAAAGACAGGACCTTGAACAAGCAATGCATCAACATATACTTGCGTATGCAGAATTTATAGGCCTTTACAAAAACATGGCCGATAGATTTTCGTTGACAAATACATTCCCCAGTTTTCCCTCAAAAAAAAGGTATAAAAGATAACAAATCACAAGGAAAAACCATGTTAAGGGTAGGAATTATTGGTTTTGGTGGACGTGTTTCCCAGATGGCTGCTTCTATGAAGGTTTTTGGCATTCCGTATAAGATTTCAGCGATTGCCGATCCTGCAATTGCAAATATTAAAAAGGCGGTAATTGGAGAAATACCGGCGGCGAATCTTCAAAAAACCATTGATCCTGAATTAATGCAGGACACACAATATTTTGTTTCAGCAGATGAAATGCTTGATAAAACAGAACTTGATGGCGTAATGATTGGAACAAGGTGTTATCTTCATACAGAGATGGCATGTAAGGTTGCAAAAAAAAATATTCCGCTTTTTCTTGAAAAACCCGTGGCGATAAATTTTGAACAGTTAAAAATACTCCAAAAAACATTTCAAAATGTCACTGCGCCAACGGTAATTTCATTCCCATTACGTCTTTCTCCGATGACATTATATGTAAAACAACTCATTGAATCAGGAAAAATAGGAAATGTGGAACATGTCGTGGCAGTGAATGACGTTCCTTACGGATCTGTTTATTTTAACGATTGGTACAGAAATTATGACGAGGTGGGCGGCCTGTTCCTTCAAAAGGCAACGCATGATTTTGATTATATTTTTTTTGTGACAGGAAGAAAACCAAAAATCATCGCTGCGATGAATTCACAAAGAATTTATGGAAAAAGGGATAAGCCTTTTGACCTTTTATGCAAGGATTGCGATGAAAAGATGGAGTGTATAGAAAGTCCCTTTAATCTTTTTTATAAACGATTTAAGGGAGACAGGGTTGTGTGGAACAACTGGCAGAAGTGTATGTTTTCAAAAGAAATAAAAAATGAGGATAGCGGCAATGCCCTTATTGAACTTGATAACGGCGTTCAGGTAAGCTATACGCAAAACTTTTTTGTGCGAAACCAGGTTGCAAGAAGAGGAGCGCGGTTTTACGGATATAAAGGCACCATTGATTTTGATTGGTTTCGCAACAATATAATTGTATACGACCATATTATGCCTAAGGTTGAAACAATTGAATTCACAGGCAATATGCCCCACTTTGGCGGGGATAGAGAACTTGCATATGATTTTTTGATGGCAATGAAAGAAAAAAAACCATCACGGTCTCCATTGGAAGCAGGAATCACCAGTTGTCTTGCCTGTCTTTGGGCCCGGGAGTCTGCGGAAAAAAGGCAATTTTTTGATATTAAAATGCCCTAAATACAAACCCTGGAATTTTTATTTGTTTTCGCAATTGCTGATTTCTTCCAAAAGTTTTTTATGAAGCGTCGGATTTGTTGAAACCACAACGTCCAGAACGGTTTTTACATTATCACCGCAGGTAATCCTATTGCCTTTAAAATCCGTAACAACCACCTCTGCCTGTTCTGCCACAAAAATTCCAGAGAAAACATCCACAAAAGGTTGTTTCATAGCAAAATAAACATCTATTTTCCCCTCAGCAACATCAACAAACCCATAGGGACCGCCATTGGGAAGAAAAAACTTAAACGGCAAAAGAAGGCTTTTGTATTTTTCAACAAGGGGTATAAGAAATTTTTTAGGTTTCATTGCGTAAGATTCAATGCTTGCGCCTTCCATATCCACAACATCAGGTCTTCCCATTTGCTCCCTGTATTTTTTATCAATTTTTACAATCCTTGAAAATTTTTCTCCTTCTATATCTGCGAGAAACGCGCCTGTTTTATCGGCATATGCGATTTTGCCGCTGATACAATCCCCTACGCAACAGCACACAGGATGAAAATTTTTGTCGTAGAACGCCAGGGAACTATACCAGAAGTCTTTTATCCCATGCTTAAAAAGATAGCTTCCGTCAAATGGGTCGCAGACCGCATACAATATCTCACCAGGTTTATCTGTATTAATTTCTACCCTTCCCGCTTCTTCTGAAAGAAGCACAACAGGCCTTTTTAATTGTTCAAGACGATTCCTGTAAACGTTTTCCGTATCCTTATCCACCCTTAAAATATCCGGGTCCCAATTTTTATATTCGCCCAATCTTTTTTCCACCTCTTCCCATCCGATATTTTTATTACTAAGATTATTCACAATGTCAACTGCTTCAGCAACCATTGCCAGATTATGGGCAACAATTTCATCCTTGTTTGAACAATTGGTCAGTCTTTTTTTAAATATCATATCTGACATTTTTCTCCTTTGTTTTTTGAGGTAATTGTTGAAAGAATTACGTCTTACATTTCATACTGACATATATCTGGTTTTTCCAGCCAGATTCCGCCATCCGCTTTGCCTGCTCTTTGCCAGCGCCAGTATGATTTGTTTTCCAAAAACAGACAGACGGTCGCCAACGTATATTCAATGGTTCCCTGCTGAGGATGAGGCTTTAATGCATCCTTTCTCAAACCTACTGGAAACGCAGATGTAAAAAGTTCCATAACATCTTTTGACTTCGGGTTTCTTCCGAGTGTTTTAAGCGTACCCCTGAGCATTAGCTCAAATACATAGCATATATGCCAGAAAATCGCATCGGCTCCATCATCCGGTAGATTAAACAATTGTTGATACTGCACCCTTTTTTCTTTCTGATATTTTGCCTGGGGAGAATCAGGATTTCTACACACCATGCCGCTGACATGGGCAAATCCTGCTACCGGGTCAACAGGAAAAACCTCAAAAAAATTTCTGCTGCATTTTTCAATCGTTGCGATATGATATTTTCTGTCATATATCAATATATTGGAATTGCCCCAGAATATAGAATATTTTTCCAGAAAATCAACAACGGATATCGTATCATTCGCATGCATTTTAACCATTCTTAAAACAGGAAGCGGAAAAATTTCAGGGGGTTCATCATCAATATGAAGTCCAGAGCCGACGCCATCAATAATAAAATTTTGATGATACCAGGGCGCGCTTGAAATGGGCGCTCGCGCAGGAAGCGGAGGACCTGGCTGCCAGGACTCAATTGGATCATCAAGATTTTTGATATGCATTGGCCCCATATCTGTTTCAGGCAAAAATGCAATCCTGCATTTTTCAGATGAGGATTTTCGCTTTTTTATCCCAAAATTTTTATACCCGCGAAATGTGAGATAGTTGTTCATAACCCTTAATACACCCATTTCCTGTTCAGTAAGATTCGCAAGTTCCATTACCTCTTTATCTCTTTTTATTATATATTCAACCCATGGCTTTGCTTCTGGATATTTTGCAAAGGAGGGTATCCGGGACATTGATTCTTTATAATAGTTGCCAACCTCAACAAGCAATTCTTTTTCATCTATCCAGGGCGCATCAAGAATAATTCTTTTTATGGGTGAGGTTAGATATTGAAATTTATTTGTTTTGATTCTTTCTGCTTCTTCTTTTGCATCTTTCAGGGGATCTGGAATGTTTGCATTATCTTCTGAAATAATCTTGTCAGATAAATCATCCCACATTTATTTCTCCTTGAAGAAGGTTTTTTGTGATTCAGGGAAACACTTAAACATTTCATTATGATTTGGATAGGATTAAAACATAAATAAAAACCTCTGTCAAATACCGCAGGATAAAAATCTATTTCGTTCTAAGGATACAATCCATCTCGTCCGGATTTTTATGTTGCAGTTGGTCTATAAATGCGGATGTATATTTATCCCTGTAGCCGGAAATAAATTTTTCAGTCATAAAAAATCTGTTTATTCCTGTCATGCACAATTGTCTTATATATTTGCCATATATGCCGGCAAGCACACCCAGAAATGATTTTGTTTCAATGTCCCTAACAAATTTTAATGCAATCTCTGCGTCATTTTTTCTTAATAAATATTCGGAAACATCCGCGGTTTCCTGTTTTGTTATAATCCTCCAATCAGATAGGTTTTTTTTGACAAATCCTGCATAATTTTTTCTGCCACCAATTTTTCCCGCGGTCACAGTAATGTTTTTAAACATTTTATGATAGGTAAGAATAATTTTTTCAAACTGAAGATAATTTATATAATCTTTCTTAAGATTGTTTCTGCATAAATTATTAAATTGCCGCGCACAAACACTCTGCGAGCAGATGGATTGTATGGCAAGGCCATGTTTGCCAAGAAAATCAGAAAGATATGCACTATATTTTTTTATCTCGGACAAAGAAACACACAAAGGAATTTTTGGAAAATTATCCCAGCATATCTGTGTTTGAGGGCATATAACATCAGGCGATCTCTCAAAAAGGTCAAAGGCATCTGTTGGCATTTTGTGAAAAGAAAGGTTAAAAAGTGCAAGGGCGATTTTTTCCAATATCTCAAGTTTTCTTTGAGATGAAAACAATTTTTTACTATCAATAATCTCTTCTGGCCATCCATCATCCATATCAGAACTTCCGACTATCCCGGTTACAACCAATGGTCCAAGAGCCGGGCCATAACCATTTTCATCAATAGCGACAAATATCATTAGATTTTAGAGTTCGCCAATACTTGTGTTTGGACCGCCTTTAACCCTTACAAAGTATCTAAACCCTATTTCCTCAATTTCAATGTTTGAAATATCAAAATCATCAGGTAATATTCTTATGTGGGCGATATTATCCCGCGGAATGAGAAGGACGCGCGATTCTTCATCAATATCAACAGGACTTACCTTGCCCTTTGAAACAATAAGGCCCTTCCCTTCCACAACCAACCAATTTTCACTAAAATTGATAACCCTGCCGATGAAAACCCATAATCGCTGTTGTTCAAAATACTTTTTATACCTTATTTTTACCATTCTGCCGCTCATTTTTTCAAACATAGAATATCCCTCCTTTGTATCCATTATAATATCTTTTGCTCATTTCATTAAAAATGTAAGCCATGCGGGCACTGTAATAAGCGAACAAATATGCGTTATCAGAACATTTGATGAAGCAAAATTTGTATCCGCCTTATATGTCTCACTGAGTATAATACTCACAATCGCAGATGGCATAATAGAAACCACCGCAAGCACCAGAAAAATTTCCCGCGATACCGGCAATAGTGCAAGAAAAACGCAGGCAACGGCGGGTATAAAAATCAGACGCAAAAAACACGCGCCGAGCTGTTGCGGTGTTTTCATATCCTTGATTGAAAGGTTAAACATCCTACCTCCTGCCACAAACAATGCCACAGGAACCGATGCCTGCCCCAAAATATCAATGGCATTGGCAAGTCCTGCTATTGTCTCTTTTAGAAACATATTTGAAAAAATCTGCGAACCAGCAAATATGTCCCTGATCAATACGATGATAATTGAAAAAATCAGGGCGCATATAGGAACACTGATAAGATTTTTTATACTCTTGCTGCCTATATGATTTCCTGTTAATCCAAGTATGCCTATTGTCCAGACAGAAATTTCAGAACCCAGGCTTGAGAATATTAAAAGGCCAACCCCGACTTTGCCAAAAAGCATTGCAATAATCGGCAGAGGCAAAAAAACATAATTATTTATTGTACACTGAAACAAAAAGGTATTTTTTTCCTTCTCATTTTCAAATGCAAAGCATCTTGAAGCCACAACCCCAATAATATAGCCGGTCCCCATTATTATTATTGTCCCTATTGGAAGGGCCCAGTTAGAAACCAACGAGGATGTTGTGAAGTTTGAGGTGATAGAAGAAACAATAAGGCAGGGATAGAAAAAATTTGTGACGCATCTGGATATGGAACTAATGGCGCTGTCGGTTAAAATTGATTTTTTTCGCGCTGCAATTCCAACAAACATAATAAGAAAAATTGAAAATATTCTTATGAAAATTTGAAAAAACATAAAACCATCCTTTTGTTGGATTATAACATACCCGTTGATTATTTCCTTTCAATGGATTACAAAGGTTAACCCTTGAATTGTAAAATTATACATCAAAAAATTACACATATAGTAAAAAGATGATATAATAAACTCGGCATAACGAAATAACATAGATAAATATAACCAACACAACAACTTGGAGACAGATATGTATTATACAGGTTTTGCGGATGAAGCAGCGCCGGATATTAATGGACAGATTCGCGCAACAAAACAACTTGGATGGAAGTATATAGAGGCGCGAAGCATTGATAACACCAATATCACCATGATACCTGATAGAAAATTTGATGAGGTCGTGGCGAAATTTGAAGAATCCGGAATAAAAATTAACTGTTTTGGAAGTGGGGTGGGAAACTGGTCTCAAAAGATAACAGAATCGCCAGAACCCAGTTATAACGAAATGAAAAAGGCGATACCCCGGATGCATAGGCTGGGTGTTAGGATGATTCGTATTATGAGTTTTGCCATACCCAATAATGTTATTGATGTGGACTGGTCCAGGGAAGCGATACAAAGGATAAAAACAATTGTAAAGATGGCGGAAGACGCGGAAATCCTTTGTGTGCATGAAAATTGTTCTGGATGGGGTTCTCTTTCCTGGGAACATACCCTTTTACTTCTGGAAAAGGTAAATTCTCCTGCGCTTAAACTTGTCTATGACACAGGAAATCCCATTTTTGATCTGGATGTGCGCGGCGAAAAACCATATAAAAAACAGGACCCGTGGGAATTTTATATCCATGTAAAACCATACATTGTATATCTTCATATCAAGGATGGTTACGAAGACAAAGACGGAAAAGCTGTCTTCACATTTCCAGGAGAAGGACATGGAAAGGTGCGGGAGATTCTTACAGACCTTTTTGCAACAGGCTATGACGGAGGATTATCGATAGAACCTCACATGGCTGTTGTATATCATGATCCAAACATAAAATCAGAAGAAGAGACGCGATATAATAATTATATTGAATACGGGAAACGGTTGGAAAAAATGGTTGCAGAAATCAAGCAATCATTAAAAAAATAATCCACGCCGGGGTATTTGCGATTAAAAACCGCTTGCTTCCAGAACCTGTGGAACATATCGTTCCCAGCCAAGTGGCATAATGTGTATTCCCTGACATAAATTTTTCATTCCTTTGATAAGCTCTGCGGCAATCTGGATGCTTATCTTTGGCCTTTCTTCTTTTTTTGCTCTGGCCATCATCTGGATATAATGGTCAGGAACATTAACACCCGCCACATTTTCATTCATATATTTTGCCATGCCGGCTGTTTTTAACAGAACAATTCCGCCAAGCACAGGTATATTATACCGCGCCACCATGCGCATAAATTTTTCAAAGTCATGCAGGTCATAAACCGCCTGCGTCTGAAAGAATTTTGCGCCCGCTTCTATTTTTTTCTCCATCTTTATTATCTGCAATTCAATGGGTTGGTATGCCGGACTCGCCACTGCGCCGAGAAAGAATTCCGGCCTACCATCAAGCTCATTTCCCATCATATCCCTGCCTGTCATTAATTGACCCGCAACCCTTAATAAGGATACAGAATCTAAATCAAACACAGGTTTTGCGTCAGGATGGTCCCCAAGAAATGGATGGTCTCCTGTTAAACATAAAATATTTTTGATTCCAAAAACAGACGCGCTAAGCAAATCAGACTGCAACGCAAGACGATTCCTATCCCGGCAGGTCATCTGAAAAACAGGTTCAAATCCCCTTTCAATCAATAGTTTACTTACTGCGAGAGAACCAAGCCGCAACACAGAACTTTGAAGGTCTGTTACATTAAAGGCATCCACCTTTTCTTTGAGATATTCTGCCTCTTTAAGATGCGGTTCAATATTTATTCCTTTTGGAGGGCCTATCTCTGAGGTAATGACGAATTTCCCTGCCTGAAGTTTTTGACCTAATGTTTTTCCATCCATTGTGTATCCTTTTTAAACCTATTTATCAATCGCAAAATGAAT
>CAZSTE010000009.1:0-13176 GCA_964609735.1 uncultured bacterium | reverse complement strand
AGGCATAGGACATACCCGGTGGGCCACCCATGGCAAGGTTTGCATTGAAAACACACATCCCCATCAGGATTGCAAAAAATGTATTGCGGTTGTTCATAATGGAATTATAGAAAATTATAGGCAGATAAAGAAAAAATTAGAATCTCAACATAAATTTCAAAGCGCAACAGATACAGAAGTAATTCCGCATCTGATTGAACATTTTCTTCAAGAAACCAATTCAATTGAAGAAGCCTTTCTTAAAACCATTAAAAGTCTGACAGGCAGTTTTGCCATTGCAATGATTTACAAAAATGACAACAGAATATTCTTTGCTCAAAAAAACTCCACCCTGATCATTTATCAGGATGCAGAAGAAACATATCTTGTTTCTGATCCAGCAGGCCTTCCTGAAAAAGCAAAAGATATTATTCCTGTTCAGGACGATGAATGGGGCATGATTTCCAATGGAACGATATGCCTTTTTGACATTACAGGAAAAATTAAAAAACCACGGTCTATTGTTTTTAATCAAAATATAAAAAATGAAAACGCCCAACACTTCTTTTTAAAGGAAATATTTCAACAGCCAGAAACAATCATATCAACACTGCGAAGTAGCCTATCATTTTTTGACACAACAGGTAAAAATATTTTCAAAGATATAGATAAAATCCTTTTTATTGGATGCGGAAGTTCTTATTATGCCGGACTTATAGGGAAATATTTTTTTGAGGAAATCGCAAAAATCCCTTCGGCTGTGGAATATGCATCAGAGATATCCTGTCTTTTAAACAGCAATGGGAAAAACACCCTGGTTATTGCTCTTTCTCAATCAGGCGAAACAAGAGATACAATCTCGGCGGTGAAAAAAATACAGGAATCCAGAATTCTCGCAATAACAAATGTTGCCAATTCATTGATAACACGTATTGTTCCATATCATATCCTTTTGCATGTAGGTCCGGAAATCAGCGTTGCCGCCACAAAATCGTTTACAGGTCAAATTATCTGCCTTTATGTGGCCAGTTTGAAACTTGCCTATGAAAAAGGGGTTCTTTCACAAGAAAAAATAAATGAAATGCTTGTGGAGATATTACGGGTTTCTAATCATATAGACAATATCCTGTTTCTTAAAGATATGCTGCACAAAATTGCGAAATCCATCGCTAATTCCGAAAATATTTTTGTTCTTGGCAGGGGCATAAATTTCCCTGTCGCTTTGGAGGGCGCATTGAAACTAAAAGAGGTATCCGGAATCCATGCTGAAGGAATTCCTGCCGCAGAAATGAAACATGGGCCTATTTCTTTAATCACAGAACAAACACCTGTATTTTTTATTGCGCCAAAAGACAAAACCTACGATAAGCTAATTAATAATATTGAAGAAATTAAAAGTCGCGGCGGAAAAACAATTGTTATTACCACAGAAAATAGCAGCGATATAGAAAAAATAACCGATGAGGTAATTTGCATCCCAGATGTCGGTGATTATCTTTCCCCTGTATGTTCGGTTATTCCATTTCAACTTCTTTCCTACTTTATTGCTATTGAAAAAAATATGCCTGTTGACCGGCCGAGAAATCTAGCAAAGACCGTTACGGTTGAATAAATTATTTGATAAAATTTCTATTTGGCTATAAGATAAAATAATTTGCCAATAAAAATATCTATATAGATAAAGGAGTGCATCCTTATGCAAATAAATGAGAATTGTGGACTTTTTGGAATTTATTCAAACAAAAATTGTATTAACAAAATTTATTATGGAATATTCAAGCTTCAACACAGAGGGCAGAAATACTGCGGCATTGCCACATTTAATAAAGAATTTAATTTGATTACACATAAGGGCTTTGTCAGACATTCATTTACATTTGAAGAATTACAGGCTCTTTCTGCCAATTTTGGCATTGGCCATGTCAGTTTGAAAGAAAAACAACCGATTGTCCTTGAATCCAAATTGGGAACATTTCTTATTGCCTTCGCGGGCAATATCATTAATGCAGAACAACTTTTTACAGAAATGAAAAATAATGGCCATTCCTTTTCCAGCCACAATCAAATAGAACTTTTGGCCAGGATAATCGCGGAAGGTAACAATTTTGTTGATGGGATTGAAAAATTGGCAACAAAGGTTAAAGGTTCTTACACCATTTTAATATTAACCGAAGAAGGCATTTATGCCGCGAGAGACCCTTATGGTTTTAAACCCCTTGTTATTGGAAAAGGCGAGGACGAATACGTTGTTTCTTCTGAATCAAGGCCATTTAGCATTCTGAATGTAAAAATTATAAGGGATGTAAAACCGGGCGAAATTATCTTCATCGGAGAAAATGGCGTTCAAACAAAAGGTTCCGTTAATAATGGTCATATTGCCTATTGCGCGTTTGAGTGGGGTTATATTGCATCTATGGATTCCATAATTGAAGGAATTCCCGTGGTAAGGGTAAGAAATAATCTTGGGGCGGCGCTGGCAAAAAAAGATAATGTTGACGCCGATATTGTGGCTGCCATTCCTTTTTCTGGCATTGGTTACGCGTTGGGCTATTATAAAGAATCAGGCATTCCGTATGATGAGGTATTTCTTATAGATAGATTCGCAAGCAGAAGTTATTTACCTCTAACACAAGAAGAAAGAGACCGAGAAGCGCGTATCAAGCTTTCTATTATAGAGGAAAATATCAAAGGGAAAAAAATAATACTTTGTGATGATTCAATTGTCAGAGGAACCCAGATTAGAAACAAGGTTTTGGAGTTAAAATCCTTTGGCGCAAAACAGGTCCATGTAAGGGTTGGATGCCCACCTTTGATATGTCCCTGTAAATATGATATTTCAACAAGGTCGTATAACGAATTGGCAGCCAGACGTTATTCAGTCAATGAGATTGCCAGAAAAATCGGCGCGGACAGTTTAAGATATAATACAGTGGAAGATTTTGTTAAGGCGATTGGATTGCCTGAACAAAATCTATGCCTCCAATGTTGGACAGAAAAAGAGATTATATAATTATACCCATTATCCAGCAGATAAACATGTGCCATCGTATAGACACCTTACTTTTTATATGTTATTATAATAAATAGAAACCAAATCCACTGCGCCTAAAATGAATTTACAAAAGAAATTTATTATTTTTGCCTTAATGACAACAGTCAGTATTTGTTTTTCAGCAGAACAACTTCTTATCAGTGAAATCCGTTCCATCTCCAGTTCTATTGCGGAATCCTTGTCTGATGCCAAAAAGGTTATCGCCATTACCGATTTTACAGACCTGGAAGGAAATGTAACCGATCTTGGAAGGTTTTTTGCTGAAGAAATAACTGTGGCCCTCGCTTCAGAAAATAAACAACCCAATATAATTGATAGATTATTGCTTAAAAAAATGATGATTGACAGGGGTATCTCCCCGCAAGGAATTATTGATTCTGCTTTTGCTAAACAGATAGGCGAGATTTCAGGTGCTGATGTAATTATCACAGGCACCGCATATCCCATCTCCAATTCTGTTTATCTTTCTGTAAAGGCAATAGATATAAACTCATCAAAAATTTATACCGCGGCTTCCTTATTGGTTTCTCCGAACAATATTCTTGATGAACTGATAAAAAAAGTGTCCACATCACCGGAATCAACCAGCCGTGAACAATCTGTTAAAACATCCTTTTCCCCGCAGGTAAGAGAAGCTGCTGATTTTATGTTTATCCTACAAGATGTTAGTTTTAACAACAATACAATCGTATTAAAATTCAATATAACAAATTCATCCGATAAAACCAGATATCTTACCATTAAATCGGTAAGGGCTGTTGATAATAAAGGAAAGGAATATTTTCCTTCTTCTGTTATTGTTGGCGGCTTATCTGCGCCTATTGGCGAAAAGGGTAAGATCTCCCCAACCGGTAATAAAAGTCCGGTAAATAATTTTGATGTTTTATTTGAGTCCCATCAGGAAATTTCGGCACGGATTTCTTTTACAAACATATCTTCAAAAACAACAACACTGGGCCTTCTGGATATGAAAATTGCTTCTGTGGAAAAAACAAATAGCCTTGGAACATTTTTACGGGTTGAAAACAAACCATCTGTGGTTCAATTTACAAATATAGATATTCCAAATGCACCTAAATAACGAGATTGAAAAGGAGTATAGACAACTTCTTTCAAGGATAATAATCAGAAAAGCGGAATGCACGGAATTTGTCCGATTTCTTGAAAATGAAACCACATGGCTTGTTGCACCGGCGAGCACAAAATACCATCTGAATTGCGAACATGGCCTTTTAATACACTCGGTTAATGTCGCAAACCTCATGCTTGAATTAAAAAACATACTTATTCCTGATATATCGGATGAAGGTTGTGTAATTGTGGGACTTTTTCACGATATTGGAAAAATTGGGATGCCCCATTCACCCAGATACATTAAAAAAAACTCAAATTACACCTATAATGAAAATCAAATAGAAATGTCTGTCGCTGCCCGAAGTTTATATCTTGTTTCAAAATATATTTCTCTCACAGACCAAGAAGCCCAAGCAATTTTATATCATGACGGTCAATATATAATAGAAAATAAATCCATCGCACATAAAGAATGTCCTTTAACCCTTCTGGTAACATTTGCAGATACATGGTCTGCTGCAAAAGAAGACGGAAGAATAACCAAAGAAACCCAAGAATTTTACTTCAGGAGGAAATAAAAAAATGGAAGATATCATCAAAAGGTATAGAGCAAGGATAAGACCATTTTTGTGTATAAGCCCTGAAGAGGTGCTTCAAGCCGGCATTGTATCAGGAGAAGAAACCATAGAAGAACTAATTCTGATACCGCATCCTAAATTTGGAACATACATGATGTTTGCGGCTATTGTTAATAAACCAATTGATGAAATACAAAACATACCAATCCTTACAAGAGGAGAACGTGTTTTTGACAATAGAAAAGAAGCAGTCAATTATATAGAGAAAAATGGAAACGATACGTTTATTTTATGCGGCGTGAAGGACGCAAAAATTGTTGACAGGGACCAGATTAACGGTGTAATTAAAGATGTGGTATCCAATGATTTAATTGATATACAACTGCAAGAACTTAAAAATTTTGACACCCGGAATAAATCATAGGAATCAACAAATTCGTGGAAGTTGAAGTCCAGCAGGCATTTCAATAAATCGTTCTCCTCCCAATCGTGTTTTCATTACAACCCTTTTTGGAAATTCACATGTCACATAACCAATGATATTGGCCATTTTCCCCAGTGGATGTCTTCTCATAGCCGATAAAATTTTTTCGCTTTCACTGCCATCAACAACCATTATCACCCTGCCCTCACTCGCAAGATTTACAACATCAAAACCGAGTATTTCGCAAAAGGAAACAACATCCTTTGTGGTTGGGATTTTTTCTTCATAAATCCTTATGCCGTATTTAAGATTTGAAACAATTTCATTCAGCACCGCTGCAATTCCGCCTCTTGTTGGATCCCTCATAAACCTTATTCCTTTTGAAACATCAAAAATATGTGAAACAAGATCATAAACAGAGGCGCAATCACTTTTCACGTTTGACCTAAAATTAAGATTTTCCCTAGCATTGGTGATAGCAATTTCATGCATGCCTGGAACCCCGCTTATGATAACAGCATCTCCTGGTTTTATTCTATTAAAATCCATAGAAACATCGTGTTTTGTTATCCCAATGCCTGATGTGGTAATAAAAATTCCATCCCCGCTGCCGTTGTTAACAACCTTTGTATCGCCTGTAACAATTCTTACACAATTGCGTTTTGCGGTTTCTGCCATTGAGCATAAAATTTTTTCAAAATGCGCTATTTTAAATCCTTCTTCAATAATAAATGCACAGGAAATAAAAAAAGGCGTTGCTCCCGACACTGCCAGGTCGTTTATCGTTCCACAGATTGATAATTTTCCTATATCCCCGCCAGGGAAAAAAATTGGCTTGACAACATAGGAATCGGTTGTAAAACAAATATTGTCTGATATTTTTTTAAAACCTAAATTCGCTGCATCCGGAAGAAATTTCAATGCAGGGTCTTTAAAATATTTCAACAAAATATTTTCAATAAGATATCTGGTTTGTTTTCCTCCACTACCATGTGTTATTAAGATTTTATCGTCTTTCATAGGCATAATAAGCAGCGCACACTCCTTCGGATGACACCATGCAGGGACCAAGTGGATGTTCGGGGTTACACCTATTTCCGAATAATCTACAATGAAAAGGAAGGGCCCTACCCTGTAAAACCTTACCGCATAAACAACCCCTTTTCTCCCTGGATGCAATCAGATTAACAGATATGTTACCAGCGTCAAAATCGCTGTATTTATCCCTTATGCCAAGTCCACTTGAAGCAAGCATACCCAAACCCCGCCATTGGGAATCAATAATATCAAAAACATCATATATTGTTTTTTGGGCTATGGGATTTCCATTTTTCTTAACGCATCTGGCATACTGTATGAAAACGGATTTTCTTTTTCTGCCGGAAATCATTTCAAGAAGATAAGCAATTGCTTCAAGGATATCGCAAACCTCAAATCCGGTAATAACACAGGGAATGCCGTATTTTTCAGGAAAAATCCTGTATGGCTCCGCGCCTATGATTACACTTACATGGCCAGGACATATAAAACCATCAATAAAATGTTGAGAATCAGAAACCAGCGCTTCCATGGCCGGAGGAATCAATTTATGGCCTGAAAGAACAAGAAAATTTTTCACATTCTCCATTTCAGCATATTTTATAACCGTTGCCACCAGAGGCGCTGTGGTTTCAAAACCCACACCCAGAAAAATAACGGTTTCATCAGGATGCGCCTTTGCAAACTCAAAAGCATCAAGAGGAGAATAAACAATATCAACACTTGCCCCAAGACCACGCTGTTTTTCAAGGGAAGAAACCGAAGAAGGCACCCTGAACATATCGCCAAATGTAAATATTCTTGTCTTAGGAAGATTTGAAAGCGCAATGGCTCTATCAAGGTAAGAATTGGACGTAACACACACAGGACATCCCGGACCTGAAATAAGATTAATATTTTCTGGCAAGAGCTTTCTTAAACCATTTCTTGCAATAACCATGGTGTGTGTGCCGCAAACCTCCATCAGATTAACCTGTTTTTTGACTGTTTTTGACAGACGATGGATTTTTGAAATTAGGGCATCTGCAAATTCTTTATTGTTGTATATCGCGCTATCCATTATTTCCCATTTCTTCAAACATTTTTAATGTGATTTCTGCATCGGTTTTTTGTATCTTCTGTATCGCAAAACCAGCATGTACAATCACATAATCTCCAACCTTTATTTTTCCTACAAGTGAAATGTCAATATTCCTTTTTACACCTGCTAATTCAACCTCTGCAATGTTTTTATGGATTTTTACAACCCTCATCGGGATAGCAAGACACATGATATTCTCCTTGCCTGTTTATATTCTATTTTACCATTTGCGTAAAACCTGCAATTGCTGCCTGCCCCACAGATATACAGGCATCATTCGGCGGAATTTTGCTATGGGTATATACCCTAAAGCCGTTTTTTTGAAGAATTTTTCTGGCATTGACAGAAAGAAAAACATTCTGGAAGCATCCACCAGACAGAACAACCTCGTTGATGCCTGTTTTTTTTCGTAGGATCTTGCAAACCTCATATATCATTTTCACAATTGTTGAATGAAACCTGAGGGATATCAAAGACAACGATTTATTAAGGTCGTTTACAACTTCCTTAACAACACGCCTTTGATCGATAATTATTATACCCGAATCATCTGTAATATCAAAGTTGTATGGCCTATCCATCTCAATAGTTGGCAGCAAGGATTCAAATTCCATTGCTGCCTGACCTTCATATCCTGCAATATTTCTTAAACCGCACATACAACTCACTGCGTCAAAAAATCTTCCCATTCCAGAAGAATAAGGACTGTTGATATTTTTTTCAATCATTTTTATTATAGGGGCTAACAGAGGTGGGGAAATTTTTTTCATTATATTCAAGGGAATATTTTTAAAATCCTCTTCAAAGGTATCATATAGATAAGAAATCGCAATCCTCCAGATTTCCCTGATTGCCTTTTCTCCTCCCGGTAACCTAACAGACCGAAGATGGCCAACATTTTCAAAATAGGAATAATCGCATATAAGAAACTCGCTTCCCCATAAATTTCCATCATTACCGTATCCAGTGCCATCAAATGCAACACCTATTACCTTTCTATTTTCAAGATTATTTTCAATCATACAGGAACAGATATGCGCATGATGATGATAAATAGGCATTTTGTGGCAATCAGGGAAAAAATCGTCAGACAAAGCCAGGGATGTGGAAAAATAAGCAGGATGCGCATCATACGCAATAACATCAGGGTTAAATCGTAATAGTTTTTTATACCTTTCTATTGATATTCTATACACATTCATAGCCAACATATTTCCAAGGTCTCCTATATGATGGCTTATGTAAAACAATCTTTCATTACCAAAACAAAATGTGTTTTTTATATCGCTTCCACAGGCAAGTATATGGCGCTGTATATTAACAGGCGATAAAACCGACTCGGGTGCATAGCCGCGGCTTTTTCTTATCATCATAAACCGCTTATCAGGAAATACACGCGCCACCGAATCATCGCAACCGGAAACAATATTCCTGTTATGAAAAAGAAAAAAATCAGCAATATCCGAAAGCTTTTCAACCGCCTCCCGATTTTCTGCGCATATAGGTTCTTCCGATATGTTTCCACTTGTCATAACAAGCATTTCAAGATTGCTGTTTGCGAAAACCAATTCATGGATTCCTGTATAGGGAAGTATTACGCCAAGATATTTATTACGAAAAGCGATGTCATCAAACAAAAAATTACTTTTCTTCTCAACAAGCAAAATTGGAGCAGCGGAAGAAAGCAAATGCGTTTTTTCAATATCCCTAAGATTACAAAATTTTTCTATTGTGGCGAGATCTCGCGCCATCAAAGCAAATGGTTTTTCTTCTCTTTTTTTTCTTTTTCTTAATATTTTTACAGATTCTGTTGAAAAAGCGTCGCAGGCAAGGTGAAACCCACCCAGACCTTTTATTGCTATAATGCTTCCTTCCTGCAGGAGCATCGCAGTTTTTTTAATAGCCGTATCGCCTTTTGCGAGAATTTTTGAGGACAAATCTGTTAAAAATACATTAGGGCCGCATTGCGCACAACAATTGGTCTGCGCGTGAAATCGCCTGTCATCAGGAGAGAGATACTCTTTTTTGCATTCCGAACACATTTTAAATTCCTTCATTGATGTGTTTTTCCTATCATAAGGAAGATCGTTAAGTATTGTAAATCTTGGACCACAATGTACACAGTTTGTAAAAGGATATCCATATCTTCTGTTTTTTCTGTCACGTATTTCCTTCCTACAATCACTGCATATTGCGAGGTCTGGCGGAATCTCCGGCTGGTACTTGTTTAAACCAGCATCGCTACTTAATATTTTAAAGCTTTTTCGACCTTTGTTGGATATATCTGAAACAAAAATTTCTCTAATTTTCGCGCCTGATGGATGGAATTTTTGTATCTGTTTTATGAAATTATTGATATCGCGGTTTTCCCCTTCAACTTCAATTAAAACACCATTTAGGGTGTTTTTTACAAAACCGCGGAGAAAATGTTTTTTTGCGCTTCTATACACAAAAGGTCTAAATCCAACACCCTGAACAATACCTGTAATAAGAATTCTTTTGCTGTTTTTCATCCTGAAATATGCTTAGAAATATAATGGACGAAATTTTCAATGTTTTTACCTGTTTTACCTGAAATAGGAATAATTTTTATATCTTTTTTTATTTCTTTTATATAACCGGAGAATTTGTCAATATCAAACTCAACAAAATCTATTAAATCAATTTTATTCACCAAAACAATATCAGATATTGAATACATCAAGGGGTATTTTGCAGGTTTTTCCTCTCCCTCTGTAACAGCGGCAACAGTAATATTGCAATCAAGTCCCAGTTTAAATTCAGCAGGACAAACCAGGTTTCCAACATTTTCTATAAAAATAATTTTTATCTTATCAAGTGGCAGATTTTCAATCCCTTTTTTTATCATCATTGCTTCAAGATGACAGGCGCCCGCGGTGTTTATTTGAACCACGGGAACATTAAAAGCAGAAATGCGCTGGCTATCAAAATTTCCTGCGATATCACCCTCAATAACACCGGATGGAATTTTCATATCATTAAGCATGGCTATTGTCTTTTCAAGTATTGATGTTTTGCCTGAACCAGGCCCTCCCATAATATTGATAGAAAAAATGCCGTATTCTTTTAAGGTATTCCTGTTTTTCTCGGCAATCTCATCGTTTTTTGCGAAAAGATTTTCTTTTACCACTATTGTTTTTATTATCATTGTTCTCCCTTATTCTGACACCTGTTAATATGTATTTTCTAACAAAAGCCACCTCTACTCTTTCTATAGAACTGAAATTCCATACAGGCTTTTCAGGTAATTTCAATATTATTTTCCTCAATTTCAATCTCAACATTTTCAACAATATATTCCTGTTCCTGAAATTTTTTATTTCTTATTAATCTTATTTTAGTATTTTTGAAAACAGGATCCTCGCCAACAACACAGGCAAATAAAAAATTCAGATTATCCTGGTCAAGACAGCTATAAGGATGTATTGCAATTTCAACAACAAGTATCCTCCGTGCTTTTTGTTGTTTTTGCAAAATCCTTAATAGTCCTATAAGATTTTCAACAACACTCATTTCATGCATTGTTAGATTTCCAGCATGGCTGAACAAAAAAAAGCTTCTCTGCTATTTTCTCATCAAGCATTCTATAAAACAGGCATATATAAACACCGCTTACAGGCGCCATTTTATAAGGCGGAAATGGTATATCAACACAGACATTTTCAAATTCCCAGTATTGATTTATTATCATAACAGCGTCTTCTGCTTTGGCATAAAAAACATTATTTTTACTGCCGTAATCTTCTGTTTTTTCATTTTCCACTCTATAACTTGCAATATAATCAGCACCTGTGCTTTTTATTATATCAAGATAATTTCGCGCTGGCAGATTACATGTCCATTCCCCAAACCAAAAAATAAGGTCCTGTTTTTTTATATTCTGTCTGAATAATGCGCTATTTTCGCAGCAATTAACGCCATCCAATGGTTTTATGGGGCTTTTGTTATTATAAAAAACCTCACCAGCAAGGGCATGGGTAAAACTTGAGACCCAAACATCGTGACCATTACGCAATCTTTGAACCGCAATGTCGGATGCCTTTTCAATCTGAACAATGTTTTTTTTGTCAATCAAAATGTTGATTGTATTTTTCATAGCATTAAGATACTGTTTTCCCAGAAGACCCGGCTTAATAAAATGATCGCACGGATACAGCATTGGCAATCCATCCATCCGTTGATAGCATTTATTATATTCAGTTGAACCCGGCAACACCATTGCCTTCAAAATTCCAGGTCTTACTGAAAATCGCGTAAGAGCAGAAACAAGTTCACAGGTAAAAATCCACCCATTGGTAATATTTACAATGTTATTCACCGCTGCTTCGCTATCGTCGCCTGTTGTTGCCCCGTTATCAATCAAAAAATCCACAACAGATTGTTGAGGCATTCCGTTTTTTGACGCGAAAATAATATTAAGCCAGCCGGATTGTTTGCTTTTTTCGCAATCCTTTAATATAAAACCATCTTTTTCCCAGCTGCGGACGCTGCAAATAAAAACATCATCCGGAGAAGCAATTTTTGCTCTTTCTTTTACAACCCTGGCATTGTCAAGGCCTCCGGCCCTGGCAACAAATTCCCTGCTAAAAGAGGATGTATTATTACTATATGGATAATGCATAAGAACGTGTTTTTTTTCAACCCATCTTATTGCCACTGCTTCCGCAGCGGCAATAATTGCGGGCATCTGTTTTTCTACATGGGATAATCTTTTTTTATATTCATAAATAATGGAAAAATTTGCGCGATAAGCCAAATTCCTGATAGAGAAAAATGGATTTACAGTTAGCATCAAAGAATTACTGTTTTTCATTTTTTATTTTGGCGTTTTTTAATAATTGTTCCAGAAATTTAACAATCCTGTTAATTGTTTTTTCTACAGGCTTTGAACACTTATTGCCTTTTCCTATATAATAGGGCTCAATCCCTATAATTGCAATATCTGCTCTGGTTTCCTTTTTAAGATATTCATACAACAGCCTTAAGGGTATTCTATGAGAAGAAATATCCTCATGATTAATACCTTCTGGATTCAGAATAAAGATACTGCCTGGTTTCTTCCCTGTTATTGAGGAATCAATAAGCAAAATGTGATCCGGCTTTTCTTTTTTAACCGAACCGGTGAAATTTTCTGGAAAATCATAACATGGAAAAACCTTGACATGGGAAATTTTTTCTTTTGATACAAAATCCAAAATTTTCTCGGCTATGATAGAACCTGTTCCATCATCACAACAATCCTTATTTCCAATACCCATCACCACAAGCTTCTTGAAACCATTAAGCCAGAAGGTTAATTGCTTTTCAAAAAGGGTCATTTTTACAATCTGTATGATTATTTCTCTGACGGCGATGCGGTTTTTTCTGGTTTTGTGTAGATATATTCCGCTTTTAATTTCAAGCGATTATCCGTTGCGATTTCAAATTCGCTATTCATTGTGATTGCTTTTGTGGGACAGGATTCAGCACATTGGCCGCAGTGGATGCATCGATCATTATGAATAATCATTTTATATTTTTTTTCTTCCCTGGACAGTTCTATAATCTCTATAGCAAACGCTGGACAATCCCTTACACAGGCCCTGCATATAATACATTTGCCCGGATTCAAAACAGGACTGCCGCGAAAATCGTCAGGCAAAGATGGCTTTTCAAAAGGATAACAAACAGTTGCCGGTTTTTTAAAAAGATGCCTTAATAGTTCTGGTATAAACGCGCCTGGTTTTAGTTTCATTGAATAATTCCTTTTACAAAAATGCTTATCAGTAATTGCAATACCGCAAATGGCGTTAAATATTTCCACGAAAAATTAATCATCTGGTCTATTCTAATTCGCGAGCATGCTGCGCGGATAATGGAAAGCATCGCAATAACAAAAAGGGTTTTCACAATAAATCTAATCAATCCGGGAAACAATCCGCCAGAAAAA
>CAZSTE010000008.1:0-14300 GCA_964609735.1 uncultured bacterium | reverse complement strand
ATGGGAAGGATTTCTTATTTGAAGGTTCGTTCGGGCACACTTGTTTCAAATTCAAATTTTTACAAGTCAACCCAAAATTCAAAAGAAAGAATTGGACAGTTATTCAGGCTAAAGGGTAAAAAACAGGAACTTGTTCCCCAGGCATTATCCGGAGAAATTGTTGCTGTTGCAAAATTAACAGGTTTTAAAACATTTGATTCATTTTCTGACGTAAGTTTTCCCATTGTATATCCTGTTTCTCCAATGCCCGAGGCGGCTGTTTCTTTTTCTATTGCCCCACGGTTAAAGGGAACAGAAGACAAACTTGGCGTGGCAATTTCAAAGATTATGGACGAAGATCCAACAATAAAAATTTTTAGGGATGTTGAAACCAACGAAACAATCATCTCAGGAATGGGCGATGTCCATCTGGACGTTACAATAAATAAATTCAAGGATAAATTTGGGGTTGAGGTTGTCAGAGGAACTCCAAAAATTGCGTATAAGGAAACAATTACAACAAGCGCAAGCGCGGAGGGCAAACATAAAAAACAAACCGGCGGCCGCGGACAATATGGACATTGTTTTCTTCGGGTTGAACCATTACCCCGTGGTTCTGGATTTGAATTTGCGGATGAAATTTTTGGCGGAGCGATTCCAAGGCAGTATGTGCCTTCTGTTGAAAAGGGTGTGAGAGAAACAATGTCGAAAGGTGTACTTGCCGGTTATCCAATGGTTGATATGAAGGTTACCGTATACGATGGTTCTTATCATGTGGTTGATTCTTCTGATATTGCCTTTCAACTTGCTGGAAGCCTTGCGCTTCAAAAGGCGGTGCAGGAGGCAAAGCCTGTTCTGCTTGAACCAATAATGAATGTAGAGGTTTCTGTTCCGCAGGAATTTGTTGGCGATGTAATGGGGACAATTAATGCGAAAAGAGGAAGGGTTCTGGAAATGACAACGCATGGAACAAATCAGATTGTAAAAGCGCTTGTTCCTCTTGCTGAAATGTCAAATTATGCAACGGAATTGCGATCGCTTACAAGAGGAAGAGGGACCTTTTCTATGACCTTTTCCCATTATGAGGAGGTTCCTGCCCATATTGCTGAAAAAATAATTCAGGCAAAAAAAACAGCCAGGGAAGCGGAAAAGGGATAAATATGATAATGGTAGAGGTTGAAAATATTGTTCTTAATATTACCACAAGCACGCCGATAGTAATTTTAAAGGATATAAAAAGTGGAGGTATTCTTCCCATTGTAATTGGATTATTTGAGGCGCAGGCTATTCTTTTAATACTTGAAAAAGAAGAATTTCCAAGGCCATTAACGCATGACCTTTTGAAATCAGTAATAGAACATCTTAATGGAAAAATAATAAGGCTTGAAATATATTCACTTAAAAAAAATACCTATTACGCAAATCTGATTATTGAAAAAGACAAACAGGAGATTAGGGTGGATTGCCGGCCAAGTGATGGCATAGCCATTGCCCTGCGTTCATCCGCCCCTATTTTTGTTTCAGAGGATTTGATTGAAAAACCCGATATATATAATGATATGAATTCAATAAAAGCTGGTTCTTCGGATAGGCCAATCAATCAAAAAGAGGCAGAAGAATTTAGAAAATATTTAGAAAAATTAAACGCTCAGGAATTCTGGAGGAAACTTAAAGAAGAAACATAAAAAGGAGGGATTGAAAAATGTCAGGACATAATAAATGGGCAAGTATTAAGCATAAAAAAATGGCGACAGACGCAAAAAGAGGGAAGACATTTACAAAAATTATTCGTGAAATTATGATGGCTGCCAAGATGGGTGGAGGAAATCCGGAAAGTAATCCGCATCTTCGCATGGCTATAGAACATGCCCGTTCTATAAATATGCCTAATGATAATATTCAGAGAGCAATAAAAAAGGGAACAGGCGAGGATGGCGCAATTTCCCTGGAAAGTGTTGGGTATGAAGGTTATGGGCCCGGCGGTATTGCAATTCTCGTTGAAACCCTTACTGATAATAAACGGAGAACAGCTGCTGAAATTCGTTCAATATTTAGTCGCCATAATGGAAATCTTGGTGAAAATGGATGTGTTTCCTGGATGTTTGAAAGAAAGGGTATTGTAAATGTAAAAAAGCAAAATGTTGACGAAGAGAAACTGCTTTCTTTGATTCTTGACGCAGGGGCAGAAGATTTAAGACCGGACAATGATATTTTTGAGGTTGTATGTTCGCCTGATAAGATTGAAACAGTAAAAAAAATATTGGAGCAAAATAATATTGCGGTGGAGAGTGCGTCTGTTAACCTTATTCCAAAAAACACAATAAGGCTTGAAGGTAAAGATGCTGAACAACTTTTGAAACTTCTTGATGAACTTGAAGAGCATGACGATGTTCAAAATGTGTACTCAAACTTTGATATTCCCGATGAATTGATTGAGGCCATCTCAAAGTGAAACAGCATAAAGATAAGATGGTTCTTGGTGTGGATCCGGGTCTGAATAATTTTGGATATGGTCTTGTTCGCGAAAGGTCCGATGCCCTGGAAGCGATTAGTTATGGTCAGTGTGTTGTGCCAAAAAGTCTTTGTTTTGAAGATAAGCTTTTATTCATCGGAAGGACATTTGTTTCAATAGTTGAAGAAGCAAAACCTGATATACTCGCGATAGAAAAAATTTATGTTGCAAAAAACACGCAGATTGCCCTTTCCATAGGCATTGTTTCAGGTATTATGGCTTATTCAGGCATGGAAAAAGATATAAGGGTGTATTTTATTACACCTGGAGAAATTAAAAAAATCATTACCGGCGAAGGCCAGGCCCTTAAACAACAGGTTTGTTATATGGTTCAAAAACTTCTTGCTCTTGACATAAATCCTGGAGAGCATGCGATAGACGCGCTTGCAACAGCAATAAGTTTTATATCAATAAGTAAATTTCAGGATATGGTGGATGGTATATGATATGTTTGATTGAAGGCAAGCTTGTTCGTAAGATGCCGATGGAGGTTGTTGTTGAAACATCTGGTGTGGGATATCTGTTGCAGGTATCGCTTTCAACATCCGGCGTGCTTCCTGAAGAAGGTTCAAATGTGCGTCTTTTTACTTCGCTTATCATTAGGGATGATATGCCTCAATTATATGGATTTGCAACAGAGATGGAGTATAAATTATTTCAAAAGATGATTCTTATCCCCGGTGTCGGCCCGAAGATTGCTTTAAGGATACTTTCCCGGCTTACCCCCGACGAGATATTAAATGCGGTTATTAACCAGGATATAGATTTTTTGAAAAAGACCCCTGGAATTGGGAGAAAAATCGCAGAAAGGCTTATTGTGGAATTAAAAGACCGCATAGATGGTATTGAAATTACCGAAAAAGAACCAAAAGGGGCTTTTATTTCAGAGGCGATCGAGGCTCTTATAGTTCTTGGATATAAAAGAAATGATGCCCAACAGATTGTCCGAAAAACAGCAAAAGAAATTCAAAAACCGCCTGAAAGCCTTGAAATTTTCCTTAAAGAAATTTTAAAACGGATATGAAAGAAAGGGTTACTTCACCATCTGCAACAATAGAGGATTTGAGGTATGAGAATTCGTTAAGGCCTCAAATCTTTGCTGATTTCATAGGCCAGGAAAAGGTAAAGGAAAATCTTTCTATCTTTATACAATCAGCAAAAATAAGAAAAGATGTTCTTGACCATGTTCTTCTTTATGGCCCGCCAGGATTGGGCAAGACGACCATTGCCTATATCATTGCCAACGCCCTTGGCGTGAATATTAGGGCAAGTTCAGGCCCTGTTCTTGAAAAAGCAGGAGACCTTGCCGGCATCCTTACAAACCTTGAAGAAGGGGATGTTTTTTTTATAGATGAGATTCATCGGTTAAGCAGACAGGTTGAAGAATATTTATATAGCGCAATGGAAGATTTTACAATTGATATAATGCTTGGCGAAGGTCCAAAAGCAAAATCAGTAAAAATTCCGCTTAAGCCATTTACCCTTATAGGTGCCACAACAAGGATTGGGTTGCTTACATCTCCCTTAAGAAACAGATTTGGCATTATTCATCGCCTTAATTATTATTCCATTGAAGAACTCACAAAAATAATTATGCGGGCCTGCAATTTTTTGAACTGCACGGCTGATGAAGATGGAGCACGGGAAATCGCAAAAAGAGCCCGCGCCACGCCCCGTGTCGCAATCAGATTGTTGCGAAGGGTAAGAGATTATGCACTTGTAAAAGGCAAACAATGTATTGATATGGAAATCGCCGCTTACGCACTTAATCAAATGTCTGTTGATGAAAAAGGTCTTGACGAGATGGATAAAAAAATACTTGAGGTAATTATTGAAAAATTTCATGGAGGGCCCGTTGGAATAAAAAGTTTGTCAATAGCCGTTGGAGAAGAACCTGATACAATTGAAGAGGTTTATGAATCTTATCTTGTGAAAGAAGGATTTATCAGCAGAACTCCTCAGGGAAGAGTGGCAAACGAATCGGCTTATCGGCACCTCAAAATTCGCAATCAGAATCCACCAGGACTTTTTTCAGATGCTTGAAATCAAAAATATCGGCAAAAGGTTTGGTAAGCGCACGATTCTTAGGGATGTGTCTGTCAATCTTGCAAAAGGAGAAATTGTCGGTTTACTTGGGCCCAATGGAGCAGGCAAGACAACGACATTCAATATAACAATGGGTTTTCTTACGCCCGATGATGGCTCTATCTATCTTAATGGAAAGGAAATAACCTGGTTGTCTGTTTGTGAAAGGGCGCGTCTGGGCATGGGATACCTTTTTCAGGAGCCCGCTATTTTTAATAAATTGTCGGTTATGGAGAATCTATTGATCATAATAGAAAATTTTGTTAAGGAGCATGATAAACAGATTGAAATTGCGAAGAACCTTCTTGAAGAAATGGGTATTGAACATCTTGCTCACAGTAGGGCGGGTTCGCTTTCTGGCGGTGAAAAACGGCGACTTGAAATAGCAAGAAATCTTATCAATAATCCTGCTTTTATCCTTCTTGACGAACCATTTTCCGGTATAGATCCCAGAACGGTTTCCGAAATTAAATCAATGGTTTTACGACTTAAAACAAATGGGGTTGGTATTTTAATTACCGACCATAATGTCAGGGACGCATTAAGCATAACAGACAGGGCATACCTGATATACGATGGTTCAATCCTTATTGAAGGAACTGCCCAGCAGATATTGAACGATCCCAAAAGCCGTCAGGTGTATTTTGGAGAAGATTTTTCGCTATGAATATTCCTGCGCATATCGCAATAATAATGGATGGAAATGGGAGATGGGCTCAGTCCAGAGGTTTGCCGCGGGTGGCAGGCCACAAGGAAGGAATAAACGCTGTTAAAAGGGTTGTGAATGGTTCTATTAACAATAATGTAAAATATCTTACGCTTTATTCGTTTTCAACAGAGAACTGGAAAAGGCCCAGAAAAGAAATTGAATTCCTTTTTTCTCTTATGGAATCAAATCTTATGCTTGAAATGAATGATCTTCATGCACAGAATATAAGGGTTTGTTTCCTTGGAAGGATTTGGGAATTGCCTGAAAAACTTCAAAAAATTATAAGGGATACAGAAAACCTTACATTAAACAATACAGGTCTTCATTTGAGTTTTGCCATCAACTATGGTGGAAGGCAGGAGATAATAGATGCAGTAAAACATTTATTTAAGAAGGATTTTCCCGTAGGAAAACTTGATGAGATTTCCTTTGGAAAATTTCTTTACAATTCAGATTTACCAGATGTTGACCTTCTAATAAGGACAGCAGGGGAACAGAGATTAAGCAATTTTTTAATATGGCAGTCAGCATATGCTGAATTTTATTTCACCAGAATTTTCTGGCCTGATTTTTCGGAAAAGGAATTGAAAAAAGCGATTGACGCCTTTGCAAAAAGAAGACGAAGATTTGGAGGTTTATGAAAAATGTTGTGATAGCCGGTTCCACAGGTTCAATAGGAAAAGCGGCATTGGATGTTATCAGCCGATACCAGGATAAGTTTTCCCTCTATGGAATCGCAGGTAACACCCAGCAGAATCTTCTTATAAAGCAGATTAAGAAATATAAACCACGTTTTGCTGTTTTCAGTGTCGGAAATACAAATAAAACCAGGATAGATCAAACCACCTGTTTTTATGGAGAGGAAAATCTTGAATTCTTTGCTTCTGTCCCTGATGTGGATATTATTATTATGGCAATTTCCGGTCTTGCCGGATTGAGCTGCGTTCTAAAAGCGCTTGATGCTGGTAAAACAGTGGCTCTTGCGACAAAAGAAATTATTGTTTGCGCAGGACATTTATTGTCTGGGAAAAAAGGAAAAATATTGCCTATTGATAGTGAGCATAATGCAATATTCCAAATTCTGGATAGTGAAAATTCAAAAATTTCTCGTATTGTTCTTACGGCATCCGGTGGGCCCTTATTAAATTATAAAGGAAATCTTAAGAATGTAACTGTGAAGCAGGTTTTAAAGCACCCTGTGTGGAAAATGGGCAAAAGAATAACGGTTGATTCGGCTACAATGATGAACAAGGGATTGGAGATTATTGAGGCATTCTATCTTTTTGGGATAGAAAAGGAAAGGATTGATGTTGTTTTGCATCCTCAGGCGGTTGTTCATGGATTTGTGCAATTTTGCGATGGTTTTGTTAAAGCCGTTCTTTCCCTTCCGGATATGAGATATTCCATCAATTATTGTTTAAATTATCCTATAAGAAGTGATTGCGGACTTCCTGAACCTTGTATTTCACAGATAGGAAAATTATCATTTTATCCGTGTAAAAAGGGAATGTTTCCCTGTTTAGACCTTGCTAAGGAAGCATTAAAAAAAGGCGGTTCCTATCTTACGGCATTAAATGCAGCGGATGAGGAAGCAGTTAAGATGTTTTTTGAAGGTGGCATCGGTTTTGATAAAATACCTGTATTGATTGAAAGGGTTCTGGGAAAACACACCGGGCTTTGTGTTGATACCCCTGGTGATATTTTTCTGGTGGATGCTGAAATAAAAAAACAGATTAGGGCTATGGCTGATTCATTAGCCTGATAAAAACACTGCTATTTTTGGAGGATAAGATGTTTGTACTAGGGATTCTTATTGTATTTGGGGTGGTTATACTTATTCATGAATTTGGACATTTTTGGGTTGCAAGAAGGCTTGGAGTGAGGGTTGAAAAATTTTCCTTTGGTTTTGGTCCAAAGCTTTTCTCATGGAAAAGAGGAAACACAGAGTATATTATTGCGTTGATACCGTTTGGCGGATATGTAAAAATGGCAGGAGAGGATATGATAGAAAGCAAATCTCCTGATGAGTATGCAGCCCTTCCTCCTGGCAAACGTTCATTGATTGTTGCCGCAGGCTCACTCCATAATATCCTGATTGCCTATGTGTTTTTGGTGCCTGCGCTTATGCTTGGGATTTCCACCTATGATGGAACCGCCATCGGTAGTTTACAAAAGGGTTTTCCGGCTGAAATGGCTGGTTTAAAAGAAGGAGATAGAATTATTTCGGTTAATGGCAATCAGTGCAAGGAATGGTTTGATGTGATAAAAAATATTACAGACGAAGCAAACCGGTTTCCAAATAGTTCCATTATCCTAAAAATTCAGCGAAACAATGAAATTCTTGATATTCATATTGTTCCAAAATTAATGGAGAAAGACAAGCCTGTTTTCAAAGGGAAAAAAAGATATGTGATAGGAATTGCGCCAAAGGAAATGCTTGTTAGATATAATTTTGGACAGTCAATTCTTGAGGCAGGGAAAGAATATATAAGAATGTTTAAGGTGATATTTGTGAGTTTTAAACTCTTATTTACAGGCGAGGTTTCTTTCCAAGATCTTGCCGGGCCTGTGGGCATCAGTAAATTAACGATAGAAATTATAAAAGCGGGCATAGCGAGTTTTCTTTATTTTATCGCTTTTATAAATCTTAATCTTGGACTTATCAACCTGGTTCCATTTTTTGTTCTTGATGGCGGCCATCTTGTTGGTCTTTTGGGAGAAGGAATATTAAAATGCAAACCAAATAAAAAATTGATTGAAATGGGCCAGCTTGCCGGCGTTGTGTTTTTATTAATTCTTACTATTCTTGTTACCTATAATGATATTGTTAGAATTATTACAGAAAAAATAGCCCAATGAAAAAAACCCGTTGTGTACGGATTGGCAATGTTTATATTGGAGGGAATGCCCCGATTTCTGTCCAGACAATGACAAAGGTTCCAACCTCTTGCACAGAAGAACTTATAAAACAAATTAAACGGATTCAAAACATTGGCGGCGAAATTGTGCGGGTTTCTGTATTAAATAAGGATGATATTGTATCAATCGGAAAAATGAAAAACCAACGTTCTATACCGCTGGTTGCTGATATACACTATGATTATAAGCTTGCGCTTGGAGCAATAGATGCGGGTGTGGATAAGATAAGAGTGAATCCTTCAAATATTTCAAAAAATGGAATGCAGATAATTATAAAAAAGGCGATGGAAAGAAAAATTCCTGTACGGCTTGGTTTGAATTCCGGCTCAATAAAAAGAAGCAATGCAGGGCTTGTGATTGATATTGTCAATGCTGCCATGGATTCAATAAAATTATGCGAAGATATGGGTTTTTTTGATATGGTTATTTCATTAAAAACCCCTTATGTAAAGGATACAGTTACCGCCTACCGCGTTATTTCGCAGAAGTGTAATTATCCCTTGCATCTGGGTGTTACTGAGGCAGGTTCGGGATATGATGGTTTTGCAAAAAATGCTTTGGGAATTGGGATGCTTCTTTCAGAAGGTATTGGAAACACAATAAGGGTTTCTCTCACAGATACCCCTGAAAATGAGGTAAAGGCGGGTTGTGCAATATTGCAGGCCCTTCAATTAAGAAGGTTTTATCCTGAAATTATATCATGCCCGGTTTGTGGAAGATGTCAGATATCTCTTGAAAACATTGTTCCGCGATTTAAAAACAAAATTATGAAACTTTCAAAAAAATACCCAGGTATAAGAAATCTCACAATTGCTATTATGGGTTGTGGCGTCAATGGGCCAGGAGAAGCAAAACAAGCAGATATTGGAATTGCAGGCGGTAAAGACAGATTTGCACTTTTTGTAAAGGGCAGAATAATAAAAACATATTCAATCAAACAGATTGAAAAGGAGTTTTTCTCACGCTTAAAAGAAATGGCAGGGGGTTAATACATCACGATGAAAAGCAAAATTATTAAAGAGGTTGTTGAAGCCATAAACGACATTCCAGAATCACTGTCAGACGGCATTATCAATGAAATTAGAAATTCCTCAAAAATCTTTATTTGGGGTCTTGGAAGAAGCGGTATAATGGGCAGAGCATTTGCGATAAGATTAAGGCATCTGGGTAAAGAAGCCTTTTTTATTGGCGAGGTTTGTCCTCCGATTACTAAAAACGACCTTTTGATTGTTATTTCAAAAACAGGTAAATCTAAAATGCTTTTTCCGCCTGTGAAGGCGGCATTAAAAACAAAGGCAATGACAATATGTATTACCACAACAAAAAATTCCCTGGCAGGTTTATGTAAAAAATCCCTTATTCTTCATATTCCAAGGTCCGGTCAATTTGGTGGTTCCCTTTTTGAACAATGTATACTTATATTTTTTGATGAGATTGTTGAAAAATATAGAAACAGGTATGGCGTTTCCTTTAAGGAAATGGCGAAAAATCATGCCAACTGGGAATAAATATGAAAATATTTTTATTATGTGATAGTTCTGACTATGTCAGCTATCAACGATTTGAAAATTCAATTTTAAGTGCGCTTGATTTTTACCAGGTTTGGTATCAAGTCATAGACATTTCTTACACGCTTCTTGAACCGACAGAGTTTTCCAATGCAAATCTTTTGATTATTGCTCAGGAAACAATAGGGAAAAAACTGAGTCCCGACGATTGGAAAATCATATTTAAACAGGTTTCCTCCGGCATGGGTCTTATGATATTTGATGGTATGATTCCCTCATATAGCGCGACAATCTCTTCGTTTACCAATATCAGCGATTTTGAAATAAAAAAAACAGATGCTATTACATTTGAAGATTCATGGATTTGCGCTCTTTCAACAGAGAAAACAATCAATACAAAAAGCCCCTTGTTTGTGAATATTCCTTTATCTTTTGAAAAGGACTGGACAGTTTTTTTAAAGGATTGCAATCTTAATCCTATCGGGCTATGGAAATATTTTGGAAAAGGAAAAATTACAATTATTGGGATTTCGCAGGCTGTCTGGAATAAAAACTGTCTTGGTCACACCAAAGGATTTGATGGAATATTCTGGAGGTCTATTGTCTGGACAACAAAAAAGCCCTTTATTTTCAAAGGAATTCCGCCCTTTGTTGCATGCAGGGTAAATGACGCGATAGGCAGTGGAAAATCCCAACATGATTCTATTGAAATGTTTAGATATATCTCCATACTCAACCAGGTGGGATTTATTCCTCACATAGGATTGTGCATCTCGGATATCAAAAATGAAACGATTAAAAATATTAGAGATTTTTTTTATCAGTCAAAAGCGGAATTCTCAGCCCATGCTTTTACCCAGTCGTTATCCAACCGCGATCCATCCATATATCTTGGAAGCGATGGAAGAGAATTTTCAATAGAGCAGATTAAAAAACATTTTGAAGAAATCAGCTATGCATTTAGCAGATTTAATATAAAAGTCGCGCAAACAATTAATGCCCACAGGTCTCAAATTGGTTTTAATTCGCTTTATTTTTTTAAACAAAACCACCAGTTTTTTTCAATGAACATGTTAAAACCCGGTAAAATTTTTTCTGATGTGCGCAGCCTTGCATGGGAACCAAAACCATACGGCATGCAAAATTGTTGCGTGGATTATCTTGATGACCACCAGAATATTTTTAATGTGGTTTCTCATCCTGGAGAAATAACAACACGGGGCGCGGATATTGATTTTTTGCCGGATTCTTCCTCATATTCAATAGATGCTGTTTCTAAAAAAGGGTTATCGCAGATAAAAAGCGGTTTTGAAAATCTTACATTTGGTTGTTTAATGTTTCATGAAAAACGGCTTAACAACATTTTAATGAAGGATTATGAAACGATTATTGGAATGATTGCGAACGAATTAAAAGATATTCCCCATATTTACAGGTCATATGATTTTATTGCGCATTATCTAAAAAATCGTCAGGATTCAAAAATCGCAAATATTCAGTATAAAAATTCTCATCTTTTTCTTATTCTAACAGGAAAAAGCAGGATGGTTCAATTCCTTTTTTGTTTTTTTGACAACGGACCAAATATTACAGAAAGTTTTCTTGAAATTCCACCCTTTGAAAAATCCCTTGAATTAACATACAGAATTCCCCAATAACCTTTTTGTCTATTTTTCCAAATATCATCTGGATTTTTTGTAAGGCGGAAGAGATGTTATGATTTTTCAAGTTGTATAATTTTAGATATAATACTTAATGTTACCTTCTAAAAAGGAGCGGGGATTTTGTATTACCTTATAACAGGCGGAGCCGGCTTTATTGGTTCACATCTTGTAGACAGACTTCTTAATGATGGCAATGATGTAACAGTAATAGATGACCTTTCTACGGGTTCTATTGAAAATATAAAGGGCCATCTTAAAAATGTGCATTTTCATTTTTTTATAGAAAGCATCCTCAATAAAGATATTGTCGCATATCTAGCATCTCGCTGTGATTTTATTTTTCATCTTGCTGCTGCTGTTGGCGTAAAAACCGTGCTTGAAAAACCTTTGCAATCCATTGAAATAAATATTCAGGGCTCCAGAAATGTTTTTGAATCGGCATCACGATATAAAAAACCTGTGCTTTTTACTTCAACATCAGAAATTTATGGGAAAAATGAGAAGGTTCCTTTTAATGAAGAGGATGACATGATTCTTGGCCCTCCATCAAGGAAAAGATGGGGTTATGCTTGTAGCAAAGCCCTTGATGAATTTCTTGCCTTTGCCTATGCGGAAACAAAATCCCTTCGGGTTATTATAGTAAGATTATTTAATACGGTGGGGCCCCGTCAAACAGAAAGATATGGGATGGTTCTTCCAAACTTTATAAAGCAGGCCTTATCAAACCAGCCCATAACAATTTTTGGAGATGGCGCGCAGACAAGATGTTTTACCCATGTCAAAGATGCGGTAAACGCTTTTTGTAAACTATCACATATCCAAGCGGCATTTGGAGAAATAATCAATGTAGGGGGGCAACAAGAGATTTCAATCTTGAAACTGGCACAACTTGTAAAGCAATTCACAAAAAGCAATTCTCCCATTGTTTTCATGGAGCCAACAGCTGTTTATAAGGATGGTTTTGAGGATATGAACAGACGTGTTCCGGATGTTTCAAAGTTACAAAAACTTACAGATTTTTCCCCGGCTTGTGATATTGAAGAAATAATCAACGAAACCGTTGGGTTCTATCTATCTTCAAAATGAAATATAAAAAAATCATCCTTGCCTGCATATTAATCGGTGGATTTCTTATACGAATCATTACCCTGATTCAACTTTCCTCCACGGCTTTTTTTAATCCTGTATGCATGGACAAATTTGACCAGAAAACCTTTCATCTATGGGCTCAATCAATTTTAAATCATCCCTTTTATGTTAATGGCGACGCTTTTTACATGGCTCCTTTATACGCATATTTCCTTGCTTTGTTATATGCGGTTTCAGGTCAGAGTGTTTTTTTTGCAGGTGTTGCCCAGGCGATTATGGATGTTTGTGGGGTCTACCTTATTTATCTATTGGGTAAAAAAATAAAGGATGAAAACACAGGACTTATTGCCGCGGGTTTATATGCTTTTTATCAAACAATTGTACTTTATTCAGTTACAATCCTCAGCGATGGCCTTATCACATTTTTGAATATCTGTTTTATTTTTGTTCTTTACACCGCGATTGAAAAGAAAAAATGGTCTTTCTGGATATTATGTGGAATAACACTTGGTTTTGCCGCTCTGGCAAAACCCACGATACTCGCCTTTATTCCATTTATTATTGCGGGATTGTTTATTTGGCCGGAAACCAGATTAAGCCCGCTAAAAACAGAAAAAAAATTGATCCATATTGTGGCGGTTTTATTGGTGGGAGCCCTGGCCTGTCTGGTGATAATTATGCCGGTGTCAATCAGAAATTATATTGTAAGTGGAAAATTCGTTCTTATCTGCACAAATGGTCCTGTTAACTGGCAAATAGGCAATAGTGCTGATTCCTCAGGACTATTTTGCTATCCAAAAGCTCAGCTGTTATCTGTGACAAGCGCTGAATTCTGGCAATTAATGTTCCGCAAGACATTACTTTTTTTTAGTAGCTATGAATGGCCACAGAATTTGAGTATTTATGTTGTAAGACAAGTAGTGCCGGTTCTGAATGTCGCATTTGTGAGATTCTGGATGATTGTTCCATTTGGAATCGTAGGTCTTTTTCTTATGGCAAAAAATCGAAAAAATTTTCTTTTTGTCACATTTGCCATTGTTCAAATATTCTGGGTCGTGATGTTTTTTATTACAGACAGATACCGATTTCCGGCAGTCGCTTGTTTTACAATCTGCGCTGGTTTTTTATTTAACCAAATAATAATGGAGTCAAAATCAAAGGAGCTTGTTAAGCCATTTAGTAAACTTGTTCTTGGCGGGGTACTGGCATACCTATGTAGCTGGACGCCTGAAGCCATCCATCAAATGCAATTCCATATTTTCCCAAACATTAGCAAATACAACATTGTTTATTATCTTAAAAACAACAATATTTCTCTTGCTGAAAAAATAGCCAGGGATTATATAAAGCTCTCGCCTCAAAATCCTGATAGCCATTTCTTTTTCGCTCTGGTTTTGTTTGAAGAAGGCAATATTAAAGAAGCAGAAAATCAACTTATTACAACCCTTCAGTTAAATCCCAACCATGAATCCGCAAAAAAATTTCTTCAACATATTATGGAACAATCCCGCGAGCATGATTGATGTATAATGACGATGAAGGTATAATATCCAGCATAGCCAGGGTTGGAACCTGGCAATAACATAGGAGAAGGTGATGAAATGGAGCCAGGCATTTATTTTTACATCAAGAAAGCCGCCTGCCGATGCTGAAACAATAAGTCAAAAACTTATGCATCAGGCGGGGATGATAGATAAACTTGTTTCAGGCGTATATTCCTTTCTTCCTCTTGGATTAAGGGTTTTGAAGAATATTTCAAACATCATAAGAGAAGAAATGGACAATGCCGGTGCCATAGAAATTCTTATGCCGGCTCTTCAACCGGCATCATTATG
>CAZSTE010000007.1:0-15321 GCA_964609735.1 uncultured bacterium | reverse complement strand
TAAATGGAGTGAAAAATTTTGTTGGAATTGGAACAGTTTGTTCATATCCCAAATTTACTCCAATCCCATTTAAGGAAACAGACCTGTGGTCAGGATATCCAGAGGAAACAAATGCTTCCTATGGATTATCAAAAAAAATGATGTTGGTGCAGGGCCAGGCATATCGCCAGCAATTTGGTTTTAACGCTGTCCACCTTCTGATGATAAATTTATATGGACCAGGGGATAATTTTGATCCAAATAATTCTCATGTTATTTCTGGATTGATTAGAAAATTTCATGAAGCAAAGATAAAAGGAATTAAAAAAGTAACTCTCTGGGGAACAGGCAATCCTACTAGGGAATTTTTATATGTTGAAGATGCAGCTGAAGCAATTATTCTTGCGACAGAACGATACAACAAACCAGAACCGGTTAATATTGGTTGCGGTAAGGAAATTTCTATTAGAGATCTTGCATATTTAATAGCAGAACTCACGCATTTTCAGGGAGAAATCGTCTGGGATACAACAAAACCAGATGGACAACCCCGAAGATGTCTTGATACCACCAGGGCAGAACAAGAGTTTGGTTTTAAGGCAAAAACCGATTTAAGAGAGGGTTTGATTAAAACCATTGCCTGGTATGAACAACACGCAGCACTTTTGTAATCCGGAGGTAGACAAATGAAACCAAAGGTGGTAATCCTTTGCGGCGGGAAGGGTACCAGAATGGAAGAGGAAACAGAATTCCGTCCCAAACCACTTGTAGAAGTGGGTGGAAGACCTATTCTCTGGCACATCATGAAAATCTATGCACACTATGGTTTTGATGATTTTATACTTTGTCTGGGTTACAAGGGAAGGCTGATTAAAGAATATTTTCTTAATTATGAAATGATGAACAGCGATTTTACATTGAATCTTGGCAGTAATCATATAAAAATTTATAACAAATCCGGGGAGAAACACTGGAAAATTACCTTTGCCGATACAGGCGAGTTTGCTCAAACAGGCGCTCGGGTTAAAAGAATTGAAAAATATATTGATGAGGACTTATTTATGGTTACATACGGGGATGGCTTATCAAATATAAATATCCGGCAATTATTAAGATTCCATAAATCCCACGGGAAAATAGGTACAATCAGCGGCGTTCATCCATCCTCCAGATTTGGCGAATTGGTGGTAAAAGGAAATGATGTGGTTGAATTCGGAGAAAAACCTCAGGTTAAAGAAGGTTTTGTTAATGGCGGTTTTTTTGTTTTTCACCGTAAATTCTTCAATTATCTGAAAGATGACGACAACTGCTTTATGGAAAAAGAACCACTGGAAAATTTAACAAAAGACAAACAGCTGGAGGCATATCTTCATACAGGTTTCTGGCAATGTATGGATACCAGAAGAGAACGAGATATCCTGAACAAATTATGGGACTCAAGGAAAGCACCCTGGAAGGTATGGAAATAAAAACATGAAAAATAAGAAATTTTTTCCTTTACAAATCTTACAAATGAGATTTAGGTAAAATGAATAATCAATTCTGGCAGGGAAAAAGAATTTTAATCACGGGTTATGAAGGATTTTTGGGTTCATGGCTGACAAAAACCTTGTTAACCACAGGGGCAGATATATTCGGTCTGGATATAAAAACCTTTCGTAAAGAAACCATTCTAACCAGCCAGGATTTATCCAGAATTCACATCATAAAGGGAACTGTTAAAAATTATACACTTGTTTCTGGCCTTATCAAGGAAAATAAGATAGAAATTATTTTCCACCTTGCCGCGAAAGCCCTTGTCGGCGATTGTCTAAAAAATCCGCTTGGAACATTTTCTACAAATATTCAGGGAACCTGGAACATCCTTGAAGCAAGCCGTCAATTGAATACGGTCAATACAATAATTATTGCTTCCAGTGACAAGGCCTATGGCGAACAGGAAAAATTGCCATATCGTGAAGATATGCCGTTGGAAGGAAGATATCCTTACGATGTTTCCAAAAGCTGTGGAGATTTATTATCCCAAATGTATTTTTACACCTACCGCCTTCCAGTGGGAATTACCAGATGCGGCAATATCTACGGCCCCGGCGATTTCAATTTTTCTCGGCTTGTTCCTGACGCGATAAAATGCGCGCTCACAGATAAAACATTTCTTATTCGCAGCAATGGAAAATTTACCAGGGATTATATCTATGTGGAAGATGTGGTGGATGGATATATCAAACTTGCTGAAAATTTACGAAACCTTCAGTTAGAAGGTCATGCATTTAATTTTAGCAATCAAACCCCATTATCTGTTATAGAACTTGTAAAATTAATTTATAAAACAGCCAACAAACAACCGCGTTATAAAATATTAAATGAAATAAAATATGAAATTAAGCATCAGTATTTATGTTCTCAAAAAGCAAGAAAAATATTGGGCTGGAAACCCCGCTATAACCTTCAGCATGGTTTGAAAAAAACAATTAGTGGATATCAAGAGATATTTTATGGTCAGTAACGAAAAAATTTTAATTACCGGTGCAACTGGATTTATCGGAGCAAATCTTGCCAGGGTATCTTTACGAGAAGGAGCAAAAGTGTATGTTTTCATACGAACAACATCTAATAAATGGAGAATTAAGGATATTCTTGGTGACATAACTGAATATTATGTCGATTTAACCCATAGAGAGGAAGTAGAAAAAACAGTTTCACATATTCAACCAGAAATTATATTTCATACTGGTGTTTATGGAGGATACCCATCACAATGCGATTGTAACAAGATTTATGAAACAAACCTTATTGGCACTATAAATCTAATAAATGCTTGTAGAAAGATCGGGTTCAAAATATTTATAAATGCAGGTTCTTCTTCAGAATATGGAGTTAAAAAATTGCCAATGAAAGAAAATGATACATTAGAACCAATATCTGACTATGGCATTTCTAAAGCACTGGCAACATTGTTTTGTCAAATGAAGGCTAAATCTGACCGTCTACCTATCACAACCTTTCGTCTTTTTTCTCCCTATGGCTATTATGAAGAAGCAACAAGATTGATTCCATCGGTAATTTTATCTTGTTTAAGAGGCAAATCACCAGAAGTGTCATCTCCGTGCGCAGTAAGAGATTTTATTTTTATAGAAGATGTCATAGATGTTTATTTAAGAGTTGTCGCAAATAAAGATAAAATTGCGGGAGAAATTTTTAATATTGGATATGGCGTTCAATACTCAGTGAAAGAAGTAGTAAACGAAATTATTCAACTTACGGGAAATATTGTAAAACCAGTGTATAACTCTGTTTTTAAGCCAAGAATAGAACCAGAAATATGGCAGGCAGACATTTCTAAGGCGAGGAATGTTTTAGGATGGGTACCTAAATATGATTTGAAGATGGGGTTAAGTAAGAGTATAAGTTGGTTTGCGGAAAATATGAATCTATACGAGAAAACGATGGGGGATAAAACATGAAACTGTCTGACTATGTCATTGATTTTCTTGTTTCCTCAGGTGTAACTCATATTTTTGAGGTGGCCGGTGGATCCCTGGCACATCTACTCGATTCTTTATACGGTAGAAAGGATATCTCAACTGTTTCTATGCATCATGAACAAGCCGCTGCAATGGCTGCAGAAGGATATGCAAGGGCTAAGGAAGGTATAGGAGTTGCCCTGGCTACAAGCGGTCCGGGTGCAACAAATTTAATAACTGGCATCGGAAGTTGTTTTTTTGATTCTATTCCTACATTATTTATAACTGGCCAGGTAAACACATATGAATTCAAGTTTAACAAACCTGTTAGACAGATGGGTTTTCAGGAGACAGATATTGTAAATATTGTCAGGCCAATTGTTAAGGATGCTATGTTGGTTAATGAACCTGGACAGATAAAATATTGTCTTGAAAAAGGTTTGTATCTTGCAATGAGTGGACGACCTGGTCCCGTTTTGTTGGATATCCCCTTAAACGTTCAACGGGCTGATATTGATACATCTACATTAAAATCTTTTTCTGAAGATTCAACTGGAATTTTAAACACAAAATTAGATGAAGTAGTTGAGCAGGTTCTCGAACTGATCAATTCTTCTGTTCGTCCCATTATTTTGGTGGGAGGTGGAGTAAGGTTGGCTAAATGCTGTGATAATCTTTTTGAATTTATCCACAAAACCGGCATACCCGTGGTTGCTTCTCTTATGGGTTTAGATGCTTTTCCGCATGATGACAAAGCATTCGTTGGAATGATAGGAACCTATGGGAATCGTTATGCAAATCTGGCTATTGCAAATTCTGATTTAGTTCTGGCTCTAGGTACAAGGTTGGATACCAGGCAGACCGGAACAAGACCTGATACTTTCGCGAGAGGGGCTAGAATTGTTCATGTGGATATAGATCCCTGGGAATTAAACAATAAGATTAAAGCGGATTTGGCGGTTAACTGTGATTTAAAAAAATTTTTAGTTTCGCTGAATAACAATATTGGTAAAGATAATTATGATAAAAAAATGGAATCCTGGAAAAAGGTAATAAAACATTATAAGGAAAAATATCCGTCATATAATATTCCTGCGGGTGATGCAATAGATCCTAATCTTTTTATGCATATACTATCAAGATATCTACCAGAAAATACTGTAGTATGTACTGATATAGGCCAAAACCAAATGTGGGCAGCCCAGAGTTTAGAGATAAAACAACAGCAAAGATTTCTTACTGAAGGAGGAATGGCAGCAATGGGTTCTGCCCTACCAATGGCCATTGGTGCATCTTTTGCGAAGCCAACAAGCAATATAGTTGTTATAACTGGCGATGGTGGATTTCAATTGAATATCCAGGAACTTCAAACGATTTTTCATCATCAATTACCCATAAAGATAGTATTAATAAATAATTCTTGCTACGGGATGGTCAGACAGTTCCAGAAACAATATTTCAGTAGTCGATTTCAATCAACTGTTGTGGGTTACAGTGCCCCCGAGTTTCAGAGCGTGGTTACTGCTTATAAAATCCCTGTTTATAAAGCCAGGAAAAAGGATGATATTGAAAAGGCATTACACCTTCTTTTTGCTGACAGGACCCCGTCTTTTTTAGAAGTTGTTGTTGATCAAAATGCTGAGGCATTACCAAAACTACCAGTAGGCAAACCTATTGAAGAACAAGAACCACCATTATCGCGAGAGGAATTGAAATCAGTGATGGTAATAGACCCGTTAGAAGATAGAAAATAATGAAGAATAATATCAAAAAAACAACAATTGTTAAAAGGCAAATCCTCAGAAAAGTAGCCAATTTTTATCATTCTCGTAAAGAAGTTTTTGTTCCAGGGAAAACCATGATTAATTACGCAGGCAGGATTTATGATGAGCGGGAGTTGATAAATCTTGTAGATGCCTCGCTTGATTTCTGGTTAACCACTGGAAAATATGCAAAAAAATTTGAAGAGAAACTTGCAAGCTTTTTGGGAATGAGGTATTGTCTTTTAACCAATTCAGGTTCTTCTGCAAATTTGCTTGCTATTTCTGCGTTAACCTCGCCTTTATTGAAGGATCGTCGATTGAAACCTGGTGATGAGGTAATTACCACTGCATGCGGTTTTCCAACAACGGTAAATCCAATTATACAGAATAACATGGTTCCCGTGTTTATAGATGTTGATCTGGGAACATATAATATTCTGACTGACAGGATTGAAAAGGCAATTTCCAAAAAAACAAAGGCGATTTTTATTGCGCATACCCTGGGAAATCCTGTTTATCTTGATGAAATTATCTCTATTGTTAAAAAACATAACCTGTGGCTTCTTGAAGACAATTGCGATAGTTTGGGTTCAAAATACAATGGAAGGTACACAGGAACATTTGGCAATATTTCTACCTGCAGTTTTTATCCAGCCCATCATATCACAATGGGAGAAGGTGGAGCCCTTATAACTAATAATCCGCTACTAAAAAGAATAATAACGTCTTTTCGTGATTGGGGAAGAGATTGCTGGTGCGAGCCGGGATGTGATAATACCTGTGGGAAAAGATTTTCCTGGAAATTGGGAAATCTTCCGTTTGGCTATGATCATAAATATATCTATTCCCATATTGGATATAACCTGAAGATTACCGATATGCAGGCGGCTATAGGCGTTGCTCAACTCAAAAAATTACCAGCTTTTATCAAAACAAGGCAAAAAAATTTCAGGCATCTTTATCATTATTTTGAACAATATAGGAATTTTTTTATCCTGCCGAAATGGCTGAACAATACTGAACCATCCTGGTTTGGTTTTCCTTTATTGGTTAAGGAAGATGCACCTTTTACCCGCTCAGAGATAGTAAACCATCTGGAAAAACATAAAATTGCAACACGTATGCTTTTTGGGGGTAATCTAACAAAACAGCCTGCTTACGGGAATATACATTACAGGGTTTATGGCTCATTGAAAAACACTGATCTTGTTATGAATAATCTTTTCTGGCTTGGCGTGTATCCAGGAATAACAGATGAAAAATTAAGATATATTTTTAAAATCATGGATAACTTCCTTATTAATCACAAAAAACCATGAAAATCATTCCGGTTTTTCTTCACTATGACTATGGCATTAAAGAACGGGGAGAAACGTTGGAATATCAAGGCAAAGGATGGCTTTATGCCTTAAAACAATTACCCGCAGAGGTTTTTCCGTTCTGGTGGGATGATGTCAAGGAAGATAAGGACACATTACAAAGAGCATTGATAAACCTTGTAAATGAAATAAAACCTGATATTATTTTTTTCACTTTAATATATGATGAATTTTCTTTCGAAACACTGGATTATTTGAAAAATATCTGTACAACAATAAATTGGTTCTGGGATGATCACTGGCGATTTGACAGTTTTACGAAATATTATGCCCCACATTTTACATATTGTATAACAACGGATAAATTTGCTGTTATCAGGTACAAAAAAATAGGATACACAAATGTAATTTTGACTAAACCTGCTTCTTTTGAATATGAAAAAGATTGTGATTTTGAAAAAATACAATATCGCTATGATGTTTCCTTTGTTGGTATGCGCAGCGGATATAGAGAATGGATTATTAAACAATTAGAAAAAAGAAAAATTCATGTCCAATATTTCGGGACTGGTTGGGAAACTGGTCGGCTTTCTTATGAACAGATGGCAGAACTTTTTAAGGTTTCAAAAATCAACTTAAATATTTCAAATAGCATTTCTTATGACATCAGATATATTGTTTCCCATTACAGAAATTTCAAGGAATTTATTAAATCTCCAAAGAGGGTGGAACAAATTAAAGCGAGGAATTTTGAAATACCCGCTTTTGGTGGGTTTCAACTGACTAATTATGTTCCTTCTCTCGAGGATTATTTTGTAATTGGCAAGGAAATTGCAATTTATACAACCCTTAATGATTTATTGTTACAAATAGACTATTATCTCCAAAACGAGGAAGAAAGAAGAAAAATAATGATAAATGGTTATAGAAGACTGGTTAATGATGGTCCTACCTATGTAGAACGATTTAAGGAAATTTTTTCAAGGATAAAAATTTGATAAAAGCAACTTTTTTTACGGGTTCCTTTTACTTAAACAACAGGCAATTTGATATAACAGATCCAGTATCTAATATAAATGATTGTTTGTATGGTTGCTACTTACTTAAAAGAAGGTTTGAAGAAATGAACATCAATTTATCCACCCAGGATATTAATCCACCAGATGAATCCAGTTTTATTATTTACAACGATATGCCTGTTGTGAAATATATTAACGCTGGCAGGGTTAATTATCTATTACTTATGGAATCCAGGGTTGTTAAACCTGATAACTGGAATATTGAAAATCACAGATATTTCAAAAAAATCTTTACCTGGGATGATACCCTTATAGATAATAAAAAATATTTTAAAATAAATTACACTCATAAAATTCCCGAGAATATAGAGTTTAATCTTGATAAAAAGGAAAAACTGTGTGTGATGATAAATTCCAATAAATTTTCTGATCATCCTCTGGAATTATATACTGAAAGAATAAGGGCAATAAACTGGTTTGAGAAGAATCATCCAGAAGATTTTGATTTATACGGGGTTGGGTGGGATAAATATGTATTTAAGGGGGCCCTAGAAAAATTAAATAGATTGGAAATAATTTCAAAGATGTTGGCTCCCAAACATACATGTTTAAGGTTCCCAGCACCTGCAAAAACTGTTTTACCAAAATATAAATTTGCTATCTGCTATGAAAATGCAAAAGATATCCCGGGCTATATTACAGAAAAAATCTTTAACTGCTTTTTTGCTGGTTGTGTTCCCATTTATTTAGGCGCGCCAAATATAACTGATTACATACCATCAGAAACCTTTATAGATAAAAGAAATTTCAAAACCTACGATGATCTTTATTCTTATCTAAAAAATATGTCTGAGACAGAATATATTGATTTTTTGGATGCCATCAAAAACTTTGTGTTAAGCGATAAAATTTATCCTTTTAGCGCTGAATGTTTTGCAGAAACATTGGTTCGAGAGATTATTGAAAAAAAATAACCAATTAACTATTTTGTATATGGGTATTAAGAAAATTACCAAAAAGATAAAATCTGTTATCCGGTCTGTGCCTATAATGGGTAATTTTATTATTCATTCGCGAGAAAAATTCAGAAGCATTAAACCGGGTGGTCCTTATTGGACGTATAATTTTAAGGCCAAACAGTTCCATAAGTTGGTTAAAAAAATATCTCATTTAATGCCAAATGATACTTACTCAATAATGGTAAGTAAAAATAAGCAACCATATATTGTACTACAAAACGGTCTAAAGTTTTTCTGGAATCCAAAGAATACTCTTAGTCTATTAGGCATGCCATTGCGTGGGGATTATGAACCAGATTGCACCTTTTTAGTTGAACGTTTAATTAAAAATGGGAATACAGTTTTTGATATAGGAGGCAATTTTGGCTGGTATACCTGTTATTTTGCGAAATATGTTGGTGCCAGTGGTAAGGTGTATACATTTGAACCTACGGACACAGTGATGGAGTTAGAAAAAAATGTTCTGCTTAATGGTTATTCTGCCCGCGTGGTCATAAATAGAGCAGCATGTGGAAACAAAGAAGGATTTACTAAATTGTTTGTTCCTTCAAAGTTGGGCACTGCTTTTGCTTCTTTACGGCCGCATCCTTATGAAGATAATCAAAGATTCTATCAAATTGAGGTTCCAATAAAAAAATTAGATGATTATTGCAACCTAAATCATGTTGAACAAGTAGATTTTATCAAACTGGATATAGAAGGCGGAGAACTGGCGGCGTTACAAGGAGCAGAAAAGGTTCTTCGAGAAATATCACCGATAATTTTATTGGAAATACAACAATATCATACGAAACTTTTCGGTTATATGCCAGTTGACTTACTTGATTATCTTGAAAGGTTCGGTTATACAGTGTTTGAAATTGATAGCAAAGAGTTTGGCGTATTAAAACAACTAAAAGATTTTGATCAGTCCAGTAATATTAATTTTTTAGCAGTAAAAAACATCTCTGTGATCAAACAATGTGGTTTAACGATAAAAAATAAGTGAATATCTCGAAAATATCCAGAATTCTCGGGCTAATAAGACAGAACTATATAATAAAAGCACTGGGGTCTTTTTCATCTATTCAAATCATTGGAACAGTGGTTGGTCTTATTGTTATTTCCCTGTACACCAAACTTTTACCAGCCGAAGAATATGGAAAGATTACGATGCTAACCGTTTTGGGAACAATTATTTCTATGCTTTCGGAAACCGGGTTGATAGCGGCTTTTTCAATTAAGTTTTACAAAGTTTCCCAGAAAGAAAACGCGACAAATATTTATTCTATCCTTCTCTATATGTTTGGTATATGTAGTATTTTATACATTTTTTTCTTGTTCCAGCCCGGTCTGTTTTTTAAATTCTCCAGGGTTCATTTGGCGCCAGGTTCTATAACCATCTTTTTTTTGTTTGTAATAACGGGTTTGATTGGCAGATTTTATACAAATTTCTTGATGATTAGTAAATCCCCTAAGAAATACTTTCAGATAAATCTAGCTTTTTATTTAATTGTTTTAGTAGCAAGCGCAGTGTATCTGTTGGTGTTACGGTCTGGGTTTATGTCGTATCTATATTCTTATTTATGGGCAAATTGTCTGTTGCTTTTTATGGGAATTAGATTTTTTCTTTTGAATTACAAACCGCCTGATAAAGACACATTTTCTCGTCCTGGGCTTCGCAATCTTTTAAAAATTGGTACCCCACTTGTTCCAAACAGTTTTATGTTGATGCTTTTAACTTATGCAGATCGTTATATATTGGAGAAATATAAGGGTTTATCTGCAGTCGGGATATACAGTGTTGGTTATATCTTTGCGGATAAAATAAACAGTTTGATAATCAACCCTATTGGCCAGGCTTTTTCTCCTCTTTCTTTTGAGTTGTACGCCAGGTTTCCTGCTGAATATAGAAAATTGGTAAAGAATGTTTTTCAGGTATTCTGGTTGATCATAGGAATGGTTTTTGTTGGATACTTTGTTATTTTACGGGAGATTTTCCATCTTTTGATTGGAAGTGAATATATGCTCGGTTACAATATAATCCCTATAGTGTTAGCCGGAGTTGTCTTTCAAGGAGCAGGCAACCTCCTCGGCGGCACCATAATAATGAAGGAAAAAACAGATAAAATGTTTCTCCTTACCGGGATTTCTGTTTTTCTAAACATTGGTCTGAATTTCATAATGATACCACCATACGGAATGTACGGAGCAGCAGTTGCTACATTGATAAGTTGTGTTATACATTTCCTAATGATTTTAACGTATACGCAGCACCTTCTTTTTATTCCTTTTGACTACTGGTTAATTTTTAAGTCAATTCTTATAACAATTTTTTTCGCTATTCCGGTGCTGGCGTTGTCTTACTTAGAATGCCATCCTTTGTTGAGAATATGTATAAAAAGTATATTTTTCCTCCTACAGCTTTTGGTCGTATGGAAGTTTCTCGGACTCAGAGAAGCAATAACCGATGTACTCCATTATGGAAAAGAAAACAAAAAATAAAAAAGGTTCTATTAATCAGCAACCACTGGTTACAATTGGCATTCCCACCTATAATAGCGCTCGCTATATTGGCCGGTGTCTTGAATCCATTTTAAGGCAAACATATACAAATCTAGAAATTATCGTATCTGATAATGCTTCTACCGATGACACAGAAAAGATAGTTCGCTGTTATAACGACCCGAGAATAATATTCAACAAAAACCCAGAAAATCTTTTTTGCTATGGGAATTACAATGTAATAATCAATCGTGCAAAAGGAGAATTTCTGGCTATTTACCACTCTGATGATGTATATTCTCCTTATATCGTAGAAAAAGAGGTTGATTTTTTACATAAGCATTCCCATATTCCCGTGGTTTTTACTCAGGCGTATATTATAAATTCAAAAGATAAGATTATTGGAGAACGCAGATTCCCTGAAATTTTCTCTGCTATAGATGTTATAGATTTTAATGGGGCATACAATGCTTTTTTAAGATTTGGAGATTTTTTAATATCTTCCAGCGCGATGTTTGTCAAAAAAATATTTTCTGACGTTGGGCCGTTTAAAGAAGAAAATTTTTTCTCTTCCCAAGAAGCCAATAGCTGGATAGAATTTATTAAAAAATATAATGTATCCAGAAATATGATATTTACAGCAAACGACCTGGAAATGTGGCTGCGAATATTACAAAAATTTCCTATTGGTATTATCCATGAAAAACTGATGTATTATCGGGTTCATTCCACTCAGGGTAGCCGCCAACATATGGCTTCTTCAGTCAATTTTTTTATTGTGATGGATTATTATTCTGTCTATGCTAGAGGAAAAAATCTCATTTCAGAAAGATCCTGGAGAAAATATGAGATAAATAAAATCAGGGAAAGATTTGTGAACGGTCAGAATTTTTTGACGGCTGGCAATTTTTTAGAAGCACGTAAACAATTTCAAACTCTCATAAAATCCCGCTATTTCTTTAATTTTTGTTTGTCGTTGAAAAATCTGACATATTTACTCTGGTCTTTTTTAGTTATCTGCGGGATATCCCTGAAATTGGGACCTGTATTTCAGCGAATATTGGTATCTCATGTAACAAGAAAAAATAAAAAATTGGAGCTGCTTTAAGATGCGAATAGCTTTGGGGGCAACCCTACAACATCAAAACGCAGCAGGATTGGACATATGGGCTTTGGAATTCATCAAGGCGCTGGGTAGCATAGATAAAAGTAATGAATACATTATTTTTGACTATTTCTGGCGTGATTTTGAGCAAAGAAAGAAGATGACTTTTTTGCCAGAACAGAATAATTTTTCTTTTTACCTGAAAAAGGCACCCAGGCCTGTTATAACCTATTTCGAAGACCACAAGATTTCCATTATTGAAAGATGGCTGGAAAAGAAAAATATTGATATCTTTCATAGTACAGGTTATTTCTTACCATATCTAAGAAAAATTAAGGCAATAACCACTATCCATGGTTTGGACTTTGAAGAAATGGACGCCTACTGGTATAAAGAACCCTGGTATAGAAATGTTCCCCTCTATGTGAAGCGAGCAGATCGTATCATTGCTGTGTCAGAGTATGTAAAGGCATCTCTTATGAGGTATTATAAAATCCCGCAGCAAAAGATTTGTGTGGTATACCCTGGGGTAGGAGAAGAATTTATCAGGATTAACGATAAAACAAAATTAAATAATTTTTCTGAGAGGTTTAGTATTCCTTCTCCGTATATTCTGACAGTTGCTACCTCTGTTGAGAGAAAAAATCTAAAGAGGGTTTTAGAATCCTATTACAGAATTAAAAAATTAAACCCAGGATTAAAACTGGTTATAGTCGGAAATAAACAATCCATTCAGATGCCACTTGTTTCAGAGATTGAAAAAATGGGTTTGAAAAACGAGGTGTACTTCCCGGGATATATTGGTCCTACAGATCTGGTATATTTCTATAATCTGGCAGAGGTATTTATCTTTCCTTCCTTATATGAAGGATTTGGCCTGCCAGTGCTCGAGGCAATGGCCTGCGGATGTCCTGTTATCACCTCAAATATTTCTGCCTTGCCTGAGGTCTCAGGCGATGCAGCAATTCTTGTTAATCCATATAGTATAGAAGAGATATCAACATCAATGGAAAAAGTATTAACCAGTAAAACATTAAGATTGGAACTTGCAGAAAAAGGACTAAAACGAGCAAGGGAATTTTCATGGCGAAAAAATGCACGGGAAATACTTGAATTGTATAAACAAATTCTCCAATAAGAATTAACAGGAAAGTAGATATGAAGAAAATTTGTTATGTGATCGGGACATTAGAAATTGGTGGCACAGAAAGACAGCTGCTAAAATTATGTAGCTATATTGACAAAAAGATATTTCTGCCCGTAGTAATTTCTCTTCGTTGTGGGGGTTTTCTTAAAGATGATTTTGAAAAGGTGGGAATCAAGGTTATTGAGGCAGGCAAAAGGTGTAAAATTGATTTTTTGTTTTTTGGCCGGCTGATGTGCATTTTATACAGAGAAAAACCGGATATTCTTCAGACATTTATGTTTACCTCAAATACCTGGGGACGTATCGCTGGATTTTTATGCAGGGTTCCTGTGATTATTGCCTGTGAAAGAAGCACCGATATATGGAAAAAATGGTTCCATTTTTTTATTGATACCCTCTGCGGATTTTTTACTGATGCGATTGTCTGCAATTGTGTTACTGTAAAACAACACTACGAGAAAAAGATAAAGCCTGTTGCAAAAAAACTTATTGTTATACCAAATGGCATTGAGATTGAAGATAAACAACCTGTGGCACCATCAGGTCTGAAAAAAGAAAAAATTGTTCTCACCGCAGGACGTCTTTCTCCTGAAAAAGGCCTTGAATATCTTATCAAGGCAGCACGCATGGTGTTAAATAAGATGGAAAATGTGAGATTTATCATCGCTGGCGATGGCCCGTTAAAAAACGAACTTGAACAGATGGCTGATGAATATGGAATAACCTATAACGTTACCTTTACCGGATATCAAAAGGATGTAAAAAATCTTATCGCTATGTCGGATGTTGTGGTGCTTTCGTCCTTATGGGAGGGCTTGCCAAATATTTTGCTTGAGGCAATGGCGTTGAAAAAACCTGTGATAGCAACAGCTGTTGGAGGCGTACGCGAGATTGTAAAAAATGGCGAAACGGGTTTTCTTGTTCAACCAGCCTGCGCCAGCGAACTTGCCCAAAAGATTATTAATGTTCTGTTGGACAAAACGGGTTCCTTAACAATAGGCGATAACGGCTATGTTTTTGTGAAGAAAAATTTTGATATTAAAAAAATGGTTTCTTCGTACGAGCATCTTTACGAAAAACTGCTTGTAAAAAAACAGGGTAAAAGAGGCGCACATGTGTGGAATATGCGGAATTGCGAGAAAAGATAAACCAATTTCCCCGGCAATCATTAAAAAAATGGCTTCTGTTATGGATTATCGTGGACCCGACGACGAGGGATACAGTTTTTTTGACAACGCCGGGCTTGGACACCGCAGATTAGGTATTATCGATATTACAGGTGGACATCAGCCAATGTCAAACGAAAATGACACCTTGTTTCTTGTATGCAATGGCGAGATATTTAATTTCAAACAATTGAAGGAATTTTTAGAGAAAAAGGGCCATCGGTTTAAAACACAATCCGACAATGAGGTAATTTTGCACCTCTATGAGGATTATCAAACAGGATGTCTTAAATATTTAAGGGGAATGTTTGCCTTTGGTATATGGGATAATAAAGAAAAAAGCCTTTTTCTCGCGCGCGATAGACTGGGCAAAAAACCCCTTGTGTATTCTGTCTGCAACCAAGATTTATATTTTGCTTCTGAAATAAAGGCGCTTATTGAAGCAGAGGAAATTTCACGAGAAATTGATCCTGTTGCCATAGACCTTTATCTTACCTATCAGGCAATTCCATCTCCATGGACAATATTCAAAAAAATTAAAAAATTACCTCCTGGCCATTTTCTTATGTGGAAAAATGGAAGGGTTCACATTGAAAAATATTGGCAGATTGATTTTACCAAAAAATTGAAGCTTAAGGATGACACCGCCTATATGGAAGCGATGTGGGAAAAACTCAAAGAGTCCACCCGCATCCGAATGGTTTCAGATGTGCCCCTGGGAGCATTTTTAAGCGGGGGCATTGATTCCTCGGCCATTGTGGGGATTATGAGTGAATTTTCAGACCAGCCGGTGAAAACTTTTTCTGTTGGATTTGAAGAGAGCGATTTCAGTGAACTCCAATATGCGCGAATTGTT